>PWJF01000434.1 GCA_003560935.1 Ignavibacteriales bacterium | reverse complement strand
CCTTTCGAATATCTCGTTTACAAATCGGGGTTTATACCGAGAATATTTGGTGTGCTGTTAATGATTGGATGCGGAGCTTATTTGATTTACACATTTGGCTGGCTTATGTTTCCGGAAATCAGGGATGTAATATTACCCTATCTCATGCTTCCTCTTGCTGCGGGAGAATTCTCGATCATAGTATGGCTTGTATTCTTCGGAGTAAAGAATAAAGCTGTTAATAATACATTGCATATTTGATCTATAGTGATATCCTTTTTCTAATCCTGCTTAATGATTCGGGAGTTATGCCAAGATAGCTTGCAATCTGATGCTGTGGAACCCGTTGAAGCAACTCCGGTCGGGTCTTCAGTAAATTACGGTAACGTTCCTCAGGAGATGATGTTATAAATGAAGCAAACGACTCTGATGCATCCTCATACATTTTTCCCGCTAATATGAGACTGATGGATTCAAACTTTGGAAATTTTTCATACATTTCCGGTATCCGGTCGAGATAAGTGACGACTAATCTACTTTCCTCAACACACGATAAATAATATTTGGAAGGAGTTTGTTGTTCATTAGCGGAAGAGGGAACGATCGCCTGTTCTTCCGTGTAAAAGGCCGTTGTTTTCTCATCGCCGTCTTTTAAATAATATTGTCTTACGCATCCTTTTAAAACAAACCAGCATTTGGTAGCAATTTCACCCTCCTCGAGCAGGATCGTTCCCTTATTAAAAGTAAGGATAGGATTATGTTCAATAAGTGCTTTTGTTTCTTCTTCGGTAAGCGATATGAACCTCGAAACATATTGTATGAGTTCATTTTCCATTGTGCTCATATATATACCATCTTGGATTTGATATTATATCAGATAATCAAATAATAACCTCATCACACTATATGGCGGTCAGTCGCTCTCGATTATTCTAATCGCAACATTACCCTTTTTATGACCTTGTTCACCATACCGGTGCGCTTCAACGATCTGGTCCAATGTATACGTCCTATCGATAACCTGTTTATAAAACCCGTTATCAATCAGCTCTTTTACATATTGCATATCATCCGCTGTTTCTTTAGTACCGCCTGTAATGACTTTGCGTTTACCTGTAATCGATGTCACTGCTCCCCGAAGCATTTGTGAAAAACCGGCTGCACTCAGAATCAGTATCCCATTCTTCTTTAGTAATTTCATACAATCTGAGTAGGGAAGTTTATCGACCGTTTCAATAACTACATCATAGGTTCCACCGTTTTTTATAAAGTCGTCTTTTGTGTAATCGAGCACTCTGTCGGCGCCGATCAGTTTCACCATTTCGATATCGGCTGAGCTGCATATAGCCGTAACTTCCGCTCCGAAATATTTAGCGAGTTGAACTGCCGCAGTTCCGACCGCTCCCGACGCGCCATAGACGAATACTTTTTGTCTGCTCCCGACTTTCGCTTTACGAAGACGCCAATCGGCAGAGTTGACGGCTGTGGAAAATATCCGTATCTGTACCTCATTGTCTTTGGGGACCGGTTTTTTTACTTCCTGAAGCTGAAGGACTTCGGGCGGTCCGTATGCATAGTACACTGCCGCTTTCATATAATCCGTTACGTGAGTAATTTAAACGCATGTGTCCATTGATTGCGCAGGAATCCCGGAATGCACCAAAGGATGCAAAGCTGTTCAATCACCCGCGCGGCTGCAGCCGAACCCTTCACCGCCAGCACGATCATCTCACCGAATGCAGCGGTCTCGGCGAAACTGCCTGCTTTCGCGGAGGGATTTTCCGCCGTCCAGCCGGATAGTTTTGATACATCGCGTGTACCGACCATGACCGCATGACCATGTTTGAGAAAGCCGCCTACCAGTATTTTGCCTACAACACCCGATCCGAGAATTCCGGTTTTCATAAAAACCTCCTTTCAATGCATTTTGTTCCGGTGCAAAACGATCGTCTTTAAGTTCATAATTAATCAACATATTATTTTATGATATCGGGACCGTTCCACCCTTGATAAAATAAGATGTTAACAGAAGGTAAGACTTCGGGAACAGTACTGACATTCACTTCCGAAATTTTACAGGGTCACTCTACCGCAAGAATATAATAATCTAGGTTCGATAAAATCAACTACAAAAGCAAAATCTATGGAACCAATTAATCTTCGCTTCGGTTAATCTGGCAGATTAAGTCCCGATGTACCTTTATCGTCCTAACTCGGAGGAATGTATCATGTCAGCATTTAAGAAAGTTCTGCTCATCGGGGGAATCGTGATTGTGCTGCTCATAACGATCCCGCTTATCGCGGCTCTGTTCGTCAAAAAGGATTACGCCGTCGAACGCGATATAATAATCAACCGGCCGGCGGGAGAAGTGTTCGAATATATTAAATACCTAAAAAATCAGGATAACTACAGTGTATGGGCTACGCTGGATCCGGATATGAAGCAGGAGTTCAGGGGAACCGACGGAACCGTGGGATTCGTATCCGCATGGGAAGGCAACGAGGACGTCGGCAAGGGAGAGCAGACGATCGTCAACATCATCGAAGGCGAACGGGTCGAATGCGAAATATATTTTATCGAGCCGTGGGAGGCCCGTGCCGACGCCTCCATGTCGACCGAAGCCCTGTTCGAAGATCAGACGCGGGTTACCTGGGCATTCAGCAGCAGAGCCCCCTACCCGTTCAATCTTATGTTCCTGTTTATGAATCCGGACGACATGATCGGCAGCGACCTCGGTACCGGACTCGAAAACCTGAAGAGCATACTTGAGGGAGAATCGGATAAATAAGTTATCGGTTATTAGATAATGATTAATCGGCGTTTGGCAGTAACCGACGATTAACCATTAACTAATAACTATTAACAACACACTTTTCAATATCAAAGAGATAACAATGAAATACTTATGTGCAATCTATATCGACGAAAATAAACTCAATGGAATGTCCGCCGACGAATACAGCGGGATGGCCCGGGCATACAACGACTATGAAGAAGAAGTCCGCAAGGACGGCAAGCTGCTCGCCGCAGAGGCGCTTGAACCGATTCATACCGCTACGATTGTGCGGGTCCGGGACGGGAAATCGAGCGTGACCGACGGTCCGTTCGCTGAGACGAAAGAACAACTCGCCGGTTTTTTCCTTGTCGACGCCGCAGACATCAACGATGCCGTCAACATAGCGTCCGGTATGCCGCAGGCACGAAT
>PWJF01000539.1 GCA_003560935.1 Ignavibacteriales bacterium | reverse complement strand
TATCCCTGGACAGGAGCATAAGCCGGCAGCCCAGCAAAGAACCATTGCCGATGAATTTGACCTTTTCCGGCGCGATTTCCGGCAGCATGCCTATAGTGACGGCCTTGTCCAGCTCCAGGAAGCGCCCAAAGCCACCTGCAATGAACATCTCATCTATATCCTGAATCAAGACCCCCACCGCTTTCATAAGGGTGGTTATGCCGGCAAAAACGGCGGCCTTGGCCCTTAAGAGATTGTCCAGATCTCCTTCGGTCACGACTAAATCCCGGTCAATGCCGGCATCTTCGGCCCAGACAAGAACGTATTCCAAAGAGTCTTGACCGCGTACTCTGGGAGTATCCAGATCCGTGTTGAAACGGCCCTTGGAATTGATCACCCCTGCCCTGAACATTTCGGCCATGGTGTCGATCAGCCCTGAACCGCAGATACCCCTGGGCCTGGCCTGGCCCACGGTCAAAATCATGGGCTCAAAGGTTTCCGGATTGATCCTGACCTGCTCAACTGCTCCAGCGGCCGCCCGCATTCCATGCTTGATGGAGCCGCCTTCAAAGGCCGGACCGGCGGAACATGAACAACCAAGAAGCCACTTTGACCCGCCCAGGACGATCTCCCCGTTGGTGCCTACGTCAATATACAGGGTCAGCTTGTCCGACCGGAAAACATTGGATCCCAGAATGCCTGCAGTGATATCCCCGCCCAGATAACCGGCCCGGCACGGAGCCAGATAAACCTTGCTTCCATCAGCCCAGTCCAGGCCGAATTCCCGGGCTGAAAGAACCGGGGGAGCGCTGATGACCGGCACATAAGGCTCTTCCCTGATACCCGGATCAATACCCAGAAAAAAGTGGGTCATTGCGGTATTCCCGGCTATGACTATGTCCGAGATATCCTCGTTTTGAAGCCCTATTGCCTCAAGCATCTCCCGGACAAGCCCGTTGATGGTCTTAAGGGCCAGTCCCTGGAGATGTTCCAGGTTCTCAGGTCTGCGCGAAGCGTAGACAATACGCGAGATCACATCCTCACAGCATAAGTATTGCCGGTTGTAATCGGATCTCCGGGACGCCACCTCGCCGGTCTTAAGATCAACAAGTTCGGCGCAGATGGTGGTAGTGCCTATATCCACGGCCAGGCCGTATTGAACTTTGCTTTTATCGTAAGGCAATATCTGGGTTATTTCGCAGCCAGGTCCATTATCAACAACCGTGACCGTGACCTTCCACTGGGAAGAACGTAAAGCAGAATAGACGTTTTTGATAAGCGGCAGGGACAGAAATATCTGCTCTGTATCCAGATCCAGATATCTGGTCAAAGCCCTGAGCAGCCTGTCCACATCGCTGATGTTGTCTTCTAAAGAGGGTTCGGGCAATTCAAGGTAAACACGTCTGGATGCAGGATTTATACTCACATCGCCGGTAAGTTCCCGAGGATCCGCGCTGGTCAGCATGGCCCGTTCAATGGCCTGGCGGTCAACGGTGCGGGCGTCATGGGGCAAGCGCACTGTCATATCTGAAATGACATATGTGCTGCAGGCCAGGGCATACCCTTGAGCCTGATCCTGTGGAGTCAATCTGGCCGTGGACTCAGAGTGGTACTCTCCATGCTCCACCAAAAGCCTGCATTTTCCGCAGATACCGCTGCCCCCGCACGAGGCGCTGAACTGGACTCCGGCCAGCATGGCGGCGCGAAGCAGGTTTTCTCCATGCCTGACCTCTATTTGTTTATCTCCGGCATGAAAAGTTACTTTGGGCATTGGTTCTATCCTCTCGTCTGCATATGAACCTCATCCGGACTTGCCAGCGCCGGGTTGACAAGCTGATTCGCAGCCGGGCAAACATTCATGTTCCCTTTTTCAAAACCGGTGGCAATGATCTTCTTGTGCCATCCTGTCTTATCTCGCTGAATCGGAGCTGTTTGTTCAGGGTCAGGTTAGAGGAGATTAAGAGAGTGAGAGGGAAATAAACCTGTGAAACGCGAGAAAACCCAGTAAATAATCACGCAGCCAGAGGTTCAAATTGTGAAAGCTTGGAATCTTAAGCAAGAAACACGCAAAAACTTATAAATGCAGAACTGAAACCAGTTTCAGACTTAGTTATTAAAGGTATTATTGCCTTCAGTAACCGCAAATTAAATACATTTTATTTTTTTCATAGCATAATGTCTATTAAAAAACTTCTAAATAAAAATATATATGTTGTTCTTCTCTCCTCGATAATTTTTTTTCGGTAAACGGTATAGTTATATAGGGGAACGGGCGCTTCAAACAACAGACTGAATTGATAGCTAAAATTCTTGACAAGCTGCGAATATCTGGATGCTCGGGCGCCGATTTTCGAACAGTTGCACTGTTGAGTCCTATATCTACTGCATAGCCGGAACCGAAAGAAAAAGGCTGACATCGGTGTGCGGGATGAACCGGGCTCAAAAAACAGTGCATGAATTTCTGATTCACATTGAGATCAATATAAGTAACCCTCTGCGCCGTATCCCGGATTCGTTGCCTGACGCTGGCGTCGGTAAGGGTCTTAACGGCTCCGGCCAGGGAAATATTGCCTACAGTCTTGTACGCCTCCAGGAGGCAGATCAGGAAGCATGCCCAGAATCACAGACCCCCGGGGGACGATATGCCGGCCAAAGGCTCCGGCCATATTGATCTTGCCCAGATCGACGAAAGAAAGGTCTATCTGTTCCGTTAGAGTTGAAAGCACAGCGCACATAGCCGCCTTGAGCGGATCATGACATTCAGCTCACAAGTTGAGAGGACGCTCTGCCCGGCTTATGGCCTTGAGAAAATCCACAAAAGATGGCGGCGACATAGCCCTGCACATCCATCTGTATGGGGCATGCAGCCTGACAGGGAGGAACAGCGTTTACAATCATGGATATTGCTCTCCTTGTATCCGGTTCAATACATATTGATCCGGACGCATAATGATTGGCCAAAAAATGGGTTCAATGGATGCTCCCGCATGCATCCGGGCTGAACTCTTTATTGCGGAAGCATACCTTTAAGCATATCAGGCACGGCTTCGGGCGGCCTGAACAGTATTGGACATGAGCATGGCTATGGTCATGGGTCCTACACCGCCCGGAACCGGGGTTATGGCCGAGGCTTTTTCCTGAACCTGATTAAAGGCCACATCGCCCACCAGGCCGTCATCAGTTCTATGAATGCCTACATCCACCACTACGGC
>PWJF01000405.1 GCA_003560935.1 Ignavibacteriales bacterium | reverse complement strand
TGGCTTACATTATTGCTCAATCGGTTGTATTTTGACGAATAAGATCACAGCATTAAGAACACACGTATTAATCCGGTTGAATTAACCGTTCAAGATTACGGGATTAAACTTTAAAAGTCAATAACTGAAACTTATTATCCAGTGAAAGATTACTTGCATCCCGCACAAATTATTGATATATTCCGGTGGATTTATGAAAAATCAAACAAAAAATATTGTTATTCGCTCGATTGCGGTCATCGTAATCCTTACATTTGTTATTACGGCACAGGCCGGATTAAATATTTCCGCCCCGTGCGGCATACTAAATTTACCCGATCATGGATCAGCCCTGAACGGAACATATATAGTATACTTTCCCCTTGCTCATAGTATTCCGATAGAGAACCATCTATCCATTCCTGTTTCCGGTACAACTCTCTCCGTGACATCAGATGATGATCCAATATTCGGCACTACTCATGCCGGAACACAGTTGAGTTCGTATCGAAAACCTCAGTTATATTTACTTCATCTCGTACTACGGAATTAAACCAATCTCCCGTTTTACAACTTAATTAACTTACTCATTCAATATTTTCCCCGGCAAATCCGGGATTATTTAATACAATTGGAGATTGGTTATGAAATGCAAAAACTGTGGTTTTGTAAATCCAGAAGGATCAATACATTGTAAAAAATGCCATACTATGCTGCGAACAAAGGAGCAACTCGCTGCTACCGGCGGTATGAAGGCGCTCGTTCAGATTATATTATTGATCGTGGGTCTGGTAGCTGCAGTGGGTATACTCTGGGTGATAATGCACGATCTGCTTCATGCGGTGTAGCGCCGCCGACCGGACTACGGCGTTTCGATCCCGTACCGCTTGATTTTTAGATACAATGTTTTCGGTGTGATACCGAGGTCCTGTGCCGTTTTTACCCTGCTCCATTCATTCTGCACGAGCGCTTTCTCGATATGCTGTTTCTCAAGATCTTCAAGAGACATAATTTCCCCCTCGCTCATTGGCTCAAATTTTCGTTTCGTCAATCCGTTCGTTTTCTGCCGGCGGGGGTTAACCGCCCGTTGAAGATTACTGTTGAAAGTCAGGTCTTCGGGTTCGATAACTTCTTTCGCCGATAAAATGATTGCTCCTTCAACGACGTGTTCAAGTTCCCGTATGTTCCCTGGCCAATCGTGCTGAACAAGGATGTCCATTGATTCCGGACTCATTCGTTTTTGTGGTTTTGTCCGGACATGCTTGTTTAGAAAGTGTTCAACAAGCAGGGGTATATCTTCTTTCCGTTCTTTTAATAGGGGGACATACAAGGTTACAACATTAAGCCGGTACAGGAGATCTTCCCTGAATGTGCCATCTTTCGCTTCTTGCTGAAGGTCTTTATTCGTAGCCGAAATAATGCGTACGTTCACTTTCAATGTATTTGTACCGCCGACGCGCCTGAACTCACCGGATTCAAGAAATCGTAACAACTTCGGTTGGATCGCCGGACTGATATCGCCGACCTCATCGAGGAACAATGTACCGCCGTGTGCAACTTCAACCAACCCCTGTTTCGTATTATATGCATTTGTGAAAGCCCCTCGTTCGTAACCAAACAGTTCGCTTTCAAGCAGCGAGTCAGGTATAGACGCGCAGTTCATTGCAACGAAAGGCCGGTCAGCACGCGGGCTTGCCTTATGGATCAAGTTTGCTACGAGTTCCTTCCCCGTGCCGCTTGCACCCTGAATCAATACGATCGAATCGGTTTCGGCGACTTTACGTGCACGGTCGACCAATTCAACGATAGCATTACTTTTACCGATAATGGTAAAATCTTTTCGTTTACCGTACAATTGATTTTTCATCAATTCATTGTCGATGAATAACCGCCGCCGTTCGAGCGCGCGCTCGATAGTCGCGATCAGCTCGTCGAAATCGTACGGTTTGGCAATAAAATCGTATGCGCCGAGCTTAATGGTTTCAATTGCGGTTTTCACATCTGCGTAGTTCGTCAGCATGATCACCTGTGTCTGCGGCGATTGCTCCTGAAGGAATTTCAGGACTTCAATACCGCCGACTCTCGGCATACGGACATCCAGCAACACTACATCGTAGATACACGATTGTAGTTTATTGATAGCCTCCGCACCGTCGAGGGCAACATCAACCTCGAACCGTTCGCTTGAAGATAGTTCGGTTTGTAATAAATGAACGAGCGACCGCTCGTCATCAACGATGAGAATGTTATATCGCTGCGCCATAATACAACATTGATAGGCAAATATTTGATAGGCTTAGACAGTTTCGCGGGCGATTAGTCACCCAGAACTCTCTCAATTGTGGTCAGCAAGTCAACGAGGTCATACGGCTTGCTGACAAAATCCTCTGCTCCCAAACGCTTCGATTCAATTGCGTTTTTCAAATCTGCAAAACCGGTCAACATAATTACTTTGATATCTGGTTTGCCTCCTTTTATATATTTTAATACTTCAAAACCGTCCACATTAGGCATTTTAATATCAAGTAATACCAGATCATAGGTATTCTCTTTTACCAGATCGATGGCTTCACTTCCGTCTCCTGCTGTACTCACCTCATACCCTTCACTTGATAATTCTGTACTAAGAACAGTTCGCAGTGCCTCTTCATCATCGACGACAAGGATGCGATTCTTTTCCGGCATAGGGTGGTCTCCTGTTGCGAAAATCGTATATATTAGGTACCTGAATTAAACTTATTGAATGATAGTTAATAAATCATTGAAAATCAATATCACAGTGTTCGAAATCACAGATTCTTGAAATTAATGATAATTAGCCGTACATTACAAAATTATGCAATAGTACCCAGCAAGAATTTGGAGATTGTGTTGGCCTCTGAAGATTCTCACATAAGAATATTGTTTGTCGATAGTTCGGAGGATTATGTTCACCAGGCACGCCGGTTTTTAGAAAAACACAAACCCGAGCAGATCGAGACAATATGGTACAAAGTCGGCGAAGAAGCAATAGAATTCTTAAAGAAAAATTCCAACGATATCGACATCATACTAACGGACTACTTCCTCCCGATTGCGGACGGGCTCGAGATCACCCGCATGGTGCGCGAGATTACCACGAAAATCCCCGTCATTTTTCTGACGTCGAGTAAAGAGTTAAAAGTCGCCGTCGAAGCGATGAAAATCGGCGCAGATGATTACCTGGTCAAAGAAGAGACCG
>PWJF01000221.1 GCA_003560935.1 Ignavibacteriales bacterium | reverse complement strand
CTTAATATCACGGTGTGTGATGTGCTTTCGATGGGCGGATTGCAAGCCGCGGGCGATTTGCCGGGTGTAGTCAATAATCTCGTTCATCACAAGAGGTCCGTTCCCAACTCTGTCTCTCAACGTTTCCCCTTCGATATATGCCATAGCAATATAGGGCACACCTTCGGAATCCCCGATCTCATGCACAGTGCAGATATTTGGATGATCGAGTTGGGCAATGGCTTGCGCCTCACGTATTAAACGTGCCTTCTCTTTTTCACCTCCCGCGGTTGGGAGGAACTTCAGCGCAACAATGCGGTCGAGTTTGGTGTCGTGGGCCTTGTAGACGACGCCCATTCCACCTTCCCCAAGTTTTTCAATTATTTTATAATGATATATCGTTTGTCCGACCATCATTACCCCTTCGGTTTTAGTAATTCCTGAAACGGCCGATAATCGCGTAACGGCTCGAGGTCGATATCTCGGTGTATGTAAACACCGAATCCATTCCCCTGGTCGAATGATTCCTGTATGAGTTTTACTGCCTCGGCAGGTTCAACGAGGAGTGCATGGATCCTGGCACGCACATATGTATGCGAGCCGAATAGATATTTTCGATCTGTGTTTTTTAACTCATCGGCAATACGGCGCGCCTCTTCTTCGTCACCTCTACGTGCCGCCAATGCACCGAGTGCTCCCATATATGTAATGTCGTCCGGATTTTCTGCGGCTAACTCCTTGTACAAGCAATATGATTCGCTCCATTGTCCGGCAAGATAGTACGCTTCCGCAAGTCCGGACTTATTTTCAGGATCATAATCTTTATACCATCGCATTGCCTGTTCAGCAACTTGTAATGCTTCCGCTTTATTCCCGTGAGCGCGGAGTTCCCTCGATGCGGTTAGCATAACAGAACCCGCACTCCCGGCAGACGGTTCTATGTGTTTACTTCCTTCAATGACGTTATATATTTCTTCAACTTTTTCAAGAGCAGCGAGAGGGGAGACCTCGTTGGCTCGACGTTCCAGATCATTAGGAAAGTATTTTTGTGCTTCACGAGCTATTTCGAGCTCTTTTTGATAATTCCCTAAAAGATGATGTGCGGTGCTCAAATAGCCAAAGCGCCACGAAGTTACTACAAAGTCGGCCCAATAATCCTGAAAGTCTATTTTTGCATACGTCTCAACGGTTATTCCGGGACGGTTGAGACGGAGAGCACTGCGTCCCACTAAATAGTTGATTATCGGATCCATTGGAGTAATGCTCTCTAAGTGCAGAAGCATCGCGAGCTCCTCTTCTCCTCTGCCCTGTAAAGAAAATCTATACCAATCCACAGAATACCGCTCATAAGGTGATAATCGATGTCTCTCACGATCAATAGATTTTAAAATTGAATCTGCTACTGCGTACTGCCCTATATTTCCATATCCGACCGCCATCCGTAACTTGGGGTATGTAAATTCTGGATCCATTTCTATAGCACGCCGGAGATGTTCAAATGCTCTTTCGTAATCCACACCGAAGTATTTTGTTCCTTCCATATATTCTACATATGCCTCATAGATTGGCGGATCACCTACCATCCTGATATCGGTACCCGGGAAAACGTGTATTGCCAATGCCCCCATAATTTTTTGCTGCAGATCGTTGATTGCTTTCATCGGTTCGCTCCGCGGACCGCGTACCGGCTCAAGCGTCAGAATGACTTCATTTTTTTGTGCATCGATTATCTGTGCGTGGAGCTGTATATCTTCACCAACCTGATGAAACATGCCGAATACAAGAATCCCCGAGTTAGTTGCCTCCGCAAGTTCGATTAGCTTTATCCGGTCCGCCAATCCCCCTCCAACCAGCCCCGCATTTTGAATCATCTGCAACATGGTGGTTGTCGTTATTACCTCTGCAAGCTCGTTATGTAGTATCCCCTGTGTGATCCAATCCGACACCAACCTTCCGATCGGGTCGAGCGTAGGATCGCCCGTACGGTTTTCAAATGCCGCGACGAATACACGGTTAGGATTCAACGATGGAGTAACGGGTTTCTCCGGAATGAAGAAAACAAAGTACGATACTGTCGCGGAAATTACCAGAAGCAGTATGACCGCGCTGTAAAATATCGGAGAACGGGTAACCGGCCGGGTGTATGTGTATGCAGGTTGCTGACTAACCGATGCAGATGATGTAGTTGAAGTGGTGCTTACCGGTACTGCAACCTTTTTTGATGTCTTTCTCTTTAGCCGTCTCAAGTCGCTCAACAAATCTTCCATCGATTGATACCGGTCAGTGGGATCCTTCTCCAGTGTTCTCTCGATCAGATTTTCAAGCTGAGATGATACAGCGGGTACGGAGGATGATACCGGCTGCGGTTCCTCATTGACGATCGAGTACAGCATCGCCGCTTCATGATCACCGCGGAAGGGCATGCGTCCCGTAAGCATTTCGTACAACACAACTCCGAATGAAAAAATATCCGAGCGGTGATCGACATCCTCTCCCTGAATCTGTTCCGGCGACATATAGGCAACCGTTCCGACGGTACTTCCCGGTTTTGTAAGATTCATTGATCCTCTGAGCTTTGCCAACCCAAAATCCATCACCTTGATCCGGTTCTTCGAATCAACCATGATGTTTTCGGGTTTGATGTCGCGATGGATTATTCCTTTCGAATGGGCTTCCTCGAGAGCTTCGGCGATTTGGATCGTATAGTTTATTGTTTCCTCCACGGAAAGACCCCCCTGTAGTCCCCCCTTTTCAAGGGGGGACGGTCTCATCTTTTCACGCAAAATTAATCCCTCAACATACTCCATTGAAATGAAATGTTGTTCATCATATTCTTCGATGGAATGTATGGTACAGATGTTTGGGTGGTTCAGCGCGGCGGCTGCTTTTGCTTCTTGAATGAAGCGTTGCTTGTCTTCGTCTGTCGCGGTGAGATGCGGAGGTAGAAATTTCAGTGCGACGGTGCGGTCGAGTTTTTTATCATGTGCCCTGTAAACCACCCCCATTCCTCCCTCTCCAACTTTCTCGATAATCTGATAATGAGATATTGTTTGTCCGATCATTTTACGCTCCAATCTTTCGAGTCCCGCCAGAAAGCGGCGGGATTCACAAAATTCCATCTGCTCACACAAAGCGTTCGCAGGGAATTTTGGAACTTGGTGTCGTGCGCTTTATAGACAACTCCCATGCCACCCTCACCTAATTTCTCAAGAATTTTGTAGTG
>PWJF01000076.1 GCA_003560935.1 Ignavibacteriales bacterium | reverse complement strand
TGCATACGTAAGTGCGTTTATTATTCCCTCCTCCGAATCGGTTAAGGTGCCGTCGAGGTCGAAGAGAAGGTGTGTATATTTTTTCATGAGCCCGTCTAATGATGATGACATGTATCTTCAAATGTTACTTCAGGCAATTGCCGTTCTATGAACAACCGGACAACGTTTTCAACATACTCTCCATGATCGGCGCGATAAACCTTCATCCCCGCTGCATGTATTTTCTCCAGCGCTCTCCGCCCGATACCCCCCGTAATAATAGCATCGAGGCTATATTGTTGAAGAGACGAGAGCGGATTACACCGTCCGTGTTCGTGATGTTCGTTGTTGTTCGAGACTTCTTCCATCTTTCCGGTTTCGGTATCGTAAACGATAAACCACGGTGCACTTCCGAAATGACCGTACGTGCGTGATTGTGCTCCATTATTTTCTCCGACAGGTATACATATTCTCATTGTGTTACTCCTTCATATTTTCATTACTTTATTCTGGAAATGTTCTCACCCCGACACGACTGACAGTGCCGGGGACGACCGGTGCCGAGCGGTTCGGACCATCTGTTATTGCAATCTTTACACAAGAACAGGCGTTCGTTCTTCAGTGAAATATTACCGCCCTGTAACGACAGCGCTTTTCCGTGTACGAGCATATCGGCAATTTTTTTATGGGCAGAAGAAAGAATATTCCCGAACGTTTGCCGGGATACGTTCATCTTCCGTGCAGCTTCTTCGTGGTATAACTCTTCAAGATCCGCCAGCCGGATCGCTTCGAATTCATCCAGCGTTAACTCGATCTCGTGCAATTGCCGTGCGGGGACACCGGCTGGTTTAAATGTGAGGTAATCGGGCGGGTACTGTACCCGTCTGCATTTTGTCGGTCGTGGCATGGGTTAGTGAGATTTAGTTATTAGCATATGCTAATAATAAGGATTTATAGAGCGAATGTCAAATTGATTCAAAGGCACACCATTCAGACCTGACAGGTTTTTAAAACCTGTCAGGTCTGTGAACCCCGGTGATTACAATTGCTATAACTGCCCCTCCAGTTCACGGAAATCTATTTCCGAACCGAGCAAACTATGCGGGATAAAATATATTATCAACAGCGAAACACTTGCGGCAACAGCCCACCAGCGTCCGTTTTTTGGATTCTTCGGGATGCGCCAGAGTGCTATTAACCAAAATATTAGACTAAACAATACCTTATTATCCGTAAGGTCATGTCCGAAGGGAAATCCCGTCCAATAAGCTCCGAATGCGAACTTCTGTACAATCGGACCGAATATAAACCCCCCTACGACAAAAAGTATTGTCGTTAGAACAGTTAATCTATAAACTCTTTTACCGTTCGCCAATCCTTCGATGCCGGTTCGCGTTGAGAAAATCATTGCAATGAACATAAACAGTATGTGCGGCACGAGCGCCCAGGCGGGAACGGGGTCTTTATACCGCAATATGACCGGATCGTCCGGTGCTCTTACCATCGAGTCTTCATCCGGAGCGAGTTTTACATAATACATGATCTTCCCGGCGGCGGGTAGTTGAGGTAAGTTATATTGTAATGTATCACCCGAGCGGGTCATATCGTCTATATGCCATTCGTCGAAGCTTTTGTAACGCTTATACACTATCTTTCCGATAATTTCACGGTTTGGCATTACAATATTTACCGGCGCCGGCATATCGGTATCGTGCGAACGTAAAAACCGGTAGCTTACTACTTCGTGCGTTTCCAATTCCACCGTGCCGCGATACGGATGGGTCGGACCGGTGACCCGTTGATATACGGCAGAAGATGCCATAATAAGAAACGCGATAATCCAGAAGAGAATATTTTTCCAGAGGGGCATTGTTATTATCATTTTTACAGTAATTACAAAATGAGGTGTCGTGAATGAGATTATTAAAAATCCCCCGGATCGTAACCCGGGGGTGGCCGGCGAGCCCGTGGGCCCAACAACCGGGGATGATTATAGAGGTAAATATATGGATTTTAAAAATAATAATAAAACACGGAACGTTCATGCTTCGTTAAAACGCCTCACCCCAACCCCTCTCCGCCAAGCGGAGAGGGGTTGGGGTGAGGCGCGAAACGTAAGCACAACACGTAACATTTATCTCAACACTACCAAAATTCAGAAATCACTTCCAATATTATTCTTGATAAACTTCATTTAAATGTTTATCATTGAAATGTTTCTAAAGGTTCCGCTCCGATGATAAATCACCAGGGGTGATTCCCCGGGATACCGGGGTAGTTGGAGCGGTCATTCACATTATTTCATTCCGCATAGGTGAACGTCG
The DNA here is from genome assembly GCA_003560935.1 of Ignavibacteriales bacterium. Classification (GTDB taxonomy): domain Bacteria; phylum Bacteroidota; class Ignavibacteria; order T3Sed10-11; family T3Sed10-11; genus T3Sed10-11. The sequence goes on along the minus strand of PWJF01000076.1, from coordinate 899 downwards.
GTCCCGCACCGTGTGTTCGTTTGTTCTATCCAGTCGCTTCTAGCCTGAGATTCACTCCTCAACCGAAGCGTGACGCTTGGCGTCGGATATTTATGTAGGTTGTGTGGGGTTTTTTATATCTCCAGATATATAATCTACCCAAACAATTCCTCAATTAAATCAGATTTATTCTTTCCAAGGTGATTGGCAACATTCGAAATTATTGCAGACAATGTTCCTATACGAAGAGATTTGTGGTTGGGAATGGTTACGTGATGTTGTCCTTGGATCTCGGTTGTTAGCCGAATGTGGCTTCCTGTCTGGCGGGTGATTCGATAACCGATCCGGGAAAGTATTTGAGCGAGTTCGTCTCCTGAAACATCACGAGGAAGTTTCATAGATCTATAATTTCTTCACGGACAAAATGGAGCCGAATAATTTTGGGCTCGTTTCCCTCATCGAAATGACACTTAACCGCGTCCCTCACTTTATCGTGAAGGTCCTCCAGCTTGTCTGCTTCAGTAAAAATAGATTCTCCCAACGCACGAGCTGTATACCCGCCCTCGTGAGCTTCTTCAACAAGAAATATTATCTCGCTCATATGGCACTTAAATTGAAATTATTTTTAATAATGTGCAAAATTTTTCCACTGAATGCAACAGGTAATTGGAATGCTGCTGTAAACTGAAGAATCGTGCTTTCTTTCAACGCCTCACCCCCAAACCCCACCTGCCCCGTGCTGTTGGCGGGGTCTCCGTTCAGGCGGAGAGGGGCCTTATTGCTCGCAACAAATCCGGGCATCCCCTGACTCCCCCTCTCCACAAAAAGTGGAGAGGGGGACGGGGGGTGAGGCTACACATCCTCCGCATACTCCCCAATCTCATCAAGCACATCATCCTTTATATATTCCAACCACTTTT
>PWJF01000171.1 GCA_003560935.1 Ignavibacteriales bacterium | reverse complement strand
TCTTTATTCTTTCAAGCGTCATTTCTAAAATGAAGAATAAGAAGAAAGAGGCCGCCGAACTGCTCTTTGAAAAATCTCATCGCCGCGACATGTGGCAGGTTGCTGCGAATGGCGGACTCGCTTCCGTTTTTGTGATTCTTGAATTCGTCTCACCCGATCCTATCTGGTATTTCGCCTACCTCGGTGCGATTGCAGCCGCAACAGCAGATACGTGGGGTACCGAATTCGGTATATCATTTAGTACCGCAGCGCGTGATATTATCACCTTCCGGAAAGTACCTCGCGGTACATCGGGTGGAGTTTCATTAACCGGTACGTTTGCGGGACTTGTAGGGGGTGCGGTAATTGCGATAAGCGGTTATGCCTGGTATCATCAGGCGATGGAGATTATTCCATCATCATTTGTACTTGTCGGTTTGGTTGCCGGTTCGGGTATTGCCGGAAGTTTGGTCGACAGTTACCTCGGTGCAGCTTTCCAGGCAATATATAAGTGTCCGGTATGCGATGCAATTACGGAACGTAAGCATCATTGCGAATCTCCGACTAAAAAAGTACAGGGCTTTTCCTGGGTGACGAATGACTACGTTAACTTCGCGTGCACCGCAACGGGGTCCGTCGCTGCCATAGTTTTGTATCTTCTATATATGTGATTTGCTATTAACCAAAAATTTATCTTTAATGGAAACAATATAATTTCCGTTACACTATTGAGAGGAGATGCGCTATGGAACAGTTCAACGGTATATTTGAATCATTGAATCAATTTTGGATCGATGTCGGGGCTTTCCTTCCAAATTTACTTGTAGCCGTTTTACTCCTGATCGTAGGTTGGGTCATTGCGAAAGTAATTCGAAACATTACAATTCGCGGTCTCCGGTTTCTACGTGTCGATGAGTTTGCCGAGCGCTCGGGTATTGAAGATTTTCTGCTCAAGGGCGGAGTGCGCTTCACCGCAGTTACGCTTATCGCTGCATTAATTTACTGGACGATCCTTTTTGTTGTATTTCTCGCTGTACTTAACACGCTCGGTTTGGATATTGCGGCAGAACTGTTTAATCAGATAATCCTCTACCTTCCAAATGTAATTGTTGCTATTGCACTGCTTATATTCGGAACCCTGTTCGCGCAATTCGTACATAGCGCATTATTTACGTATCTGAATAACATAGGGGCGAGCGGCGCGAAGCTGGTCAGCGGTATTGCAAAATACGCGATTATAGTTTTTGTTATTTCCATATCGCTCGAACAACTTGCTATCGGCGGCGATATACTCGTCTCCGCGTTCCAGATTGCATTCGGCGCGTTTTGCCTTGCGCTTGCTCTTGCATTCGGTTTGGGCGGCAGGGACTGGGCTGCGCGCGTCATCGATAACGTATCAAAGAAAGCCAAGTAACCGGGAGAAGATCAGTATGATTTTAGATTGTCATGTGCATATAAATAATTATTCCGATGAAACAATAGATGCAACGGAGAAAACATTTGAAGAGCTGCAAACGTCGATGCGGCGAAACCGCATCGATGCGGCAATGATACTGACATCGTATAAAGTCAATCCCGGACGTCCATCTACTGAAACAACCGTTCGTTTAACAGAAAATATGAAACATTTATACGTGGTCGCCGGAATAAGTTATCTTGATTTTAGTTTAAACTATCTTGTTGAATTACGCGACTATTTGAAAGACGGCACGGTTCGCGGTCTGAAATTATATCCGGGATACGAACCTTTTTACCCGAACGACGATATACTCCATCCGGTATATGAACTTGCGGGGGAATTCGACGTGCCGGTGATGATCCATACCGGCGATACATATGCCCCGACCGGCAAGATAAAGTATTCGCATCCGATTAACGTCGATGATGTCGCTGTCGATTTTCCGAATGTGAAATTTGTCATCTGTCATCTCGGTAATCCATGGACGCGCGATGCGATGGAGGTCGTATACAAGAATGATAACGTTTATACCGATATTTCCGGTCTCGTATTGGGCGATTTTACCGACCGCTTCGAAGTGTTCATGCGGAAACAACTGCAGGAGATGATACTGTATGGGGTAAACCCGAATAGCGTCCTATTCGGCACCGACTGGCCGATCTGTACAATGGAAACCTATATCAGGTTTATGACCGAACTGAAACTGCCGCTCGATGAGAAAAAGAAAATATTCTGGGAGAATGGAGCGATGTTATTTAAACTCTCCACATCCGATTCACAACTTAATAAAGGATCGATGTGGGATTTTCTTAAAACCTGAAAAACGAAAAAAATATGAGTCGAATTAATAATACTATAGTTCTCATTACCGGTGCGAGCAGCGGTATCGGACGTGCATGTGCGAGAAAATTCGCCGAAGAAGGTGCGCGTCTTATACTTACAGCCCGCAGAAAAGGCCGACTGGATGAACTGACAGACAAAATACGGAACGAACGGAACACCGATGTCTACACTGTCAAACTTGATGTCAGAGACCGAAAAGGCGTTGAATCCGCTATCGCTTCTCTCCCTGAAAACTGGCGTGATATCGATGTGCTTGTAAACAATGCCGGATTGAGCCGCGGTCTGGATAAGATTCACGAGGGAAAACTGCAAGATTGGGAAGAGATGATCGATACCAACGTCAAGGGATTGCTTTATGTGAGCAGAGCGGTCATCCCGGGAATGGTTAAACGTGGGAGGGGGACGGTCATAAACATCGGCTCCATTGCAGGACGCGAAGTGTATCAAAAAGGGAATGTATACTGTGCCACAAAGTTTGCTGTCGATGCACTCACAAAAGGAATGCGCCTCGACCTCGTCGATACCCCGATACGTGTCTGTACCGTTGACCCGGGATTGGTTGAGACCGAATTCAGCGAAGTCCGCTTCCGGGGTGATACCGAGCGTGCAAAAAATGTATATTCCGGGTTGGTGCCGCTGACAGGCGAAGATGTTGCCGATGCTGTGGTGTTTGCCGCAAGCCGTCCGCAACATATCCAATGTGCTGAAATATTATTGTTACCGACAGACCAGGCATCACCCACCGTCGTAAATAGAGTTTAACAAAATCCGGAAGGGATACCATGACACGTATATTTTTCATACTCGGAGCAACATTTGCCTTTATCGGCGTTGCCGCCGGTGCATTCGGTGCGCATACGTTGCGCGATATAATTCCTGCTCATTACTTGCATACCTTTGAAGTCGGGGTGCGTTATCATATGTA
>PWJF01000511.1 GCA_003560935.1 Ignavibacteriales bacterium | reverse complement strand
TGTTAACCATCTCGTTGCTCGCAATGATCGATTTATCCTTAATGCGAATATAGACACGGTCAGACGTATTTTTGTCGCCGTTTTCAGCTTCTACGTAATAATGCGGTTTCATCCCGCTTTCTTCTATAATAGCAACAACAACATCTTTGCCGCGGTATGGAACTATCTCAATGACCGGTACAACCGGCGGATCGGCATAGATAACACCCGCTGTGCGTATAAGCTCGACTTCGGTCTTTTCACTTTCTACCCCGACGATAGTACCGTCGTCATCCACACCGAAAAGTATAAGCCCTCCACCGCTGTTGGCAAACGATATCATGGTACGTGCAATTTTTTTGGGAGATGAAATTTTTCGTTTAAACTCGGTAGTTGCTCCCTCTCCTTGATCGATCATCTGATCAATATCCCGGTAATTCACTTTTTACACCCTCCCGTGGTTATTTTCATTCTGCCGGTTTCGTTCCGCATTAAGAAACGATTGCAGAATTATTGCGGCTGCCATTTCATCGATCCTCCCCTTATCGCGCCGCTGTTTTCGTGTTGTGTTCATAGCAATCATCGTAGTCATCGCATCCTTAGATGTGAACCGCTCATCCTGTAATACGACAGGTACGTTTAGTTTCTTCTTTAATTTCGCGGTAAATCGTCTGACTTCTTCTGTCTTGCGGGAATCACCTCCTTTGAGTGAAACAGGAAGACCGATAACAACTACAGCTACATCTTTATCTTTTACTATGCCGGCAATTTCGTCATAGACTGAACCGCTACATTCGATCGTTTTATATCCCGTTGCTATAGTTCCGCTCGGATCGCTGAGCGCTAACCCGATACGCCTACTGCCGAAATCGATTCCAAGTGCACGAGTCAATCGAGTAAAATTCACAACGCTTGATCGCGCCTCTCACTATCACCACCATCGGCAGCCGCCGAGTCACCGGATTGTTTTACCGGCTCATCGGTCTTATCGAACTGCTCTTCGGTTTCTATCGGTTGTTGTAAAAAGTTTTTAAGAAGTTTGCTCGGTTTAAAATGTGTTTTGCGGCGCGGCGGGACGTAAATCGTTTCCCCCGTTCTTGGGTTACGAGCTTTCGGTTTTGATTTTGTGAGCTTTATTTCGAAAACACCGAAATCGCGGACTTCAATGCGCAATTCGGGATTTGCCTGCATCATAATATCACGCAGTGCAGAAAAAACTGCATCCGTCCATTGCTCTGCTACATATACTTTTTCATTTCGCAACTCCGCTACACGTTTTGCGACGTCTTTTTTTGTGTACGTTTTTGATTTCATTTTCAAATTCTGCATCGGTCGAAGCTCCTGATCTGTGAGTGCCGTTTATTCTTCAAATCGTTGAACGGATTTGACATTTCGCACCTTCTTTACCTTCTCAATCAATGCATTTAAATGATCGAGATCCTGCACTTCCATTATTATTACTCCTTCAAAGTTTCCATCTTTTGAGTCGATGTTAACGCTGCGGATATTGGTCTGCTTCAGGTTAAAGATCGCCTGCGACAGTTCGGTTATCAAGCCCGGACGGTCATCGCCGTAAATTTTCAAACCCACAATGAATATCTGACCGTTGGTAACGGGCCATTCTACATCGACTATACGGTCCTCGTTGCGTAAGTACAGTTGTGAAACATTTTTGCAATCTTTCCTATGTATTTTTATACCGCTGCCGGTTGTTACATATCCGATGATGTCGTCCCCGGGGATAGGGTTGCAGCATTTTGCGTAGGTATGCAAAAAGCTGTCTTCTTTTCCGTAAACCGATATTCCGCCTAGTGTATCGCGCGCCGATTTTACAAAACGGGTAAATAGATTCTCGGGTATCTCTTCTCTCTCTTGCGGTTCTGTTCCCTTCGGGTGTCTCGTTCGGTCATATATCCATTCAGCATGTTCATCGACCAGATCCGGGTTCTTTTTTAAATCATAATAAAATTGCTGCAGGTTATTATATTTCAGCGCTTGAATATGTTTCAGTAATTCGTCATCGTTAATATGCAACTTAAGTTTCTTCATCTTTTTCTGCCAGATATCTTTACCCTGCACAATCTCTTTTCGCTCTTCCTCTTTCCTCCAGCGTCGAGTGTGAGATTTTGCCTTATGCGTAACGACAAATTGCTCCCAATCAGCATTCGGCGTCTGGTTCTTCGAGGTTATGATTTCAATTTGATCGCCGCTTTGCAAAACAGTGCTGAGGGGGACGATCCTTCCGTTCACTTTTGCACCGATGCAATGCAATCCGACTTTTGTATGTATATCGAACGCAAAATCTACCGGTGTCGAGCCCTTCGGAAGTATACGCAAATCACCTTTCGGCGTAAAGACATAAATCTCATTTTGATATAAATTTAACTTAAAACTCTCGAGCAATTGTTGGGCGGGTGCATCGGCCTCCGTGGAGTTCTCGAATATTTCACGAACCCAACTTACCCATTGTTCCATTTCGGAATCGATTACCGATACACGGTCTTTATACTTCCAGTGAGCGGCCACACCTTTTTCTGCTATCTCATGCATGGTGCGGGTTCGAATCTGTACTTCGACCATCCTGCCTTCGGGGCCGACCACGGTTGTGTGAATAGACTGGTAGCCGTTCTTTTTGGGAACTGAAATATAATTTTTAAATCGTTCGGGAATCGGGATATAAATTTCCGATACAATACCGTATACTTGAAAGCAATCGTTGTTATTTTCCGTATCAAGCACAACCCGAACAGCAAACAAGTCATACAATTCATCGAGTGATTTCCCCCGCCGGCGCATCTTGTTATAAATACTCCAGAGATGCTTCGCTCTACCGATGATTTCAAACTTAAAACCGTTCTCCCGTAAACGCTTTTCGATAGGGGCAGTAAATTTATTTATGTACTGTTCACGCTCGCGCCGCTTTTCTTTCAACTGAGTGGCGAGAGTATCATACTCATGCGGATATAAATATTTGAATGACAGATCTTCCAGTTCCCATTTAATTTTCGCAAGTCCGAACCGGTGTGCAAACGGTGCATAAATATCAAGCGTTTCCTTGGCGATCCTTTTCTGTCTTTCCGGTGAAAGATGGTCGAGCGTTCGCATGTTGTGTACTCGATCGGCAAACTTGAGAAGTATAACGCGAATATCGTTTACCATTGAGAGCAGCAGTTTACGATAATTCTCTGCCTGTGTGATCTCATGGCTCTTAAAAATATCGCTTATCTTTG
>PWJF01000259.1 GCA_003560935.1 Ignavibacteriales bacterium | reverse complement strand
TGCTCTATCAGTTATAAAGTCTCGTATGTACTGGAGACTTGAGTTTGTTAAAATTCCGTCGGGAAGAACGATGCCCATTCTCCCACCCGGCTTCAGTAAGTCAAGACATCTTTCAATAAATAGTATTTCAGTATTTTGACGGTTTCGTCGTTTTAGTTTTCCTCCAAGTTCATAGTTTACAAGATAAGCTTTCTCCCGCTCTTTTATCGAAGCACCAAAAGGTGGATTAGTTAAAAGTAAAGAAAACTTAGTACCGAGGTATTCTCGTATCTTTTGACGTTTCCATAAAGAAGGATCATCGAGTGCATCTGCATTTTCAATATTTGTGTGTCCATCTTCATGGATTATCATATTCATCATTGAAATTCTAGCTAACTGGCTATTAATCTCAATGCCATAAACTTGCTTAAGCGCAAAGTCATGCCATCGATATGCTGCATCTTTAGGATCAAGTTTTGAGTATAATTCATTCCTCATATTCTCCAACGTGTAGATCATAAAGCCACCTGAACCGCAAGCAGGATCGATAACGAAATCGTTAACGTTCGGTTCTAAGAAATAAACCATGAAGGCAACAATAGGCCTAGGAGTAAAGTATTGTCCCATTGCCCCACGAAACACACCACCCAGGAAATGTTCATATCCTTCTCCTTTTACGTCAAGTTCGGTCCTTGCAAGTGAAATGCCTTGTAGAATTTCAGTAACAGTATAAATTACGGAATTATCTGTTTTGATAGGTTCTACAAATACTTCAGGATCGAGCTCTTGTGCATCCTTGTAAATATTCTTTATTTTTTCTCCTACTTCACTCACAGTTTCATATGTCCCTACTTGAAATCGATAATAATCACCTATATCTGTCAAGAATCGTTCATCTTGAATTTTACAATACATCAGTTTACTCATTTCATCAAAAGCTTCAGCCGGATTCCTTTTTCCTCCTTCCCAGAGAGCATCGTGACACTGTTGAAATTTCGCTAGAAGTTCATCTTTTGTAACATCTTGCAAATCCCATTGTGCATCCCCTTTTCTATATCGATACTTAATTACCTTTCCATAACGAATCGGGATATCTGCTATTATATTCTTTTCGCGTTCTTCTTGTGGAAAACCTGCTACATCACGAGCAATCTTTATAGTACCTGCTACTAATATGCAATACTTAGAACGCAATGCATTTGCATTCCCTATTGCCTGTTTCTCTGCTTGATCTAGTTCTGCAGGAGATATTCCATCTCTTTTACATTCTACAACAATGTAGGGTTTTTTCTTTGGATCATCTTCAAAGACCACAATATCAGCTTGAATATTTGGAGTACGGCCTGGTACTTCAACCTCGAGATCGATGCGTTCTTTTGGATATTTATACCGGTCAATTAGTTCAAGGTAAAATGCAAGTCTTACCGCTTCTTCAGGGTTGGTTGCTTTATATCTCTTTTTAATAGTGCAGTATTCAATTTTGTTCTCGTGGAAAGCTATGAGTCCCCGTTCTTGTGCATTGTAAAATTCTTCCGACGATATCCATTTTGTCAGCACTTCAAACACTGAATCAGTGATTTCTCCTACTACTTCTGGAATAGTTGTTTTAGCTGTCTTGAGTTTATTTTTATTTCGAGCCATATTTCTCCAGTTTTTCAATTACTATTCTTCGAGCAATTTCAAATGCAGCCGCGATTCGTATGATCTTCACATCGCCGAGTCCTTTTATCTCGAGCAGCTCCGCCAGCGGTGCGTTCGATAATTTTTCAAGCGATTCGAATTTGTCAAGAATTTCTCCGGCAATATCTTCGGCAGATTTTCCTTTATGACCTGTTGAGATAAGAATAGCAAGGAGTTCTTTCGTCGAAACGGCTTTCGGTCCCAATTCACGGAGTTTTCCGCCGGGATGAGACCAGTTAGAATCGTATTGGAGATGCTTACTCATTATTCGTAATCCGCGTAATGACTGTTTCCTATAGGTGTGAACCGGGTATCGTTAGTCCGGAAAGAAAAGGGAATCGGTCTGTGCATAAACTCCCTGTCGTTTAATGTGCACGTCGTAGAATTAATCCCGGTATCGGATTTTTATGAGTAGAATAATATACGAAAATTATTTGCGAAAAGGCAAGAATGGAACTTCTTTTAAAACCGTATGGGAGCGTTCGAACCCACAGAAGCATAGGATCTCTACATCGAGCCGACCGTCGAAGGATATCAGATAGGATACGTCGAGGATGTCTCCGCCCTTTCGGGTGAGGAAAAGGATCCCGGCGTTATTGGGATACCGCAATAAGTGATTAATAAAGTAACTCCTCGAAATCTCAGGGAAACATCGACACGGTGTTTCCCGTCGATTTCTTTGTTAATAGTTATTTGTTAATGGTTATTTGGGCCGGTATCCGCGGACAGTACCCCATTAACAAATAACCGATAACCGATAACAAACTTCACTTTGTACCGATACCGATATTGACTTCCGCCTTCAATACCGCTACACCGTTTCCATCGATCTTCTTTTGCAGTATCTCATCGAGCGATTGCCTGACGCGGGATTTCTGCTCATCGGTAAGATCCGAGATCATTTCCACGGCAATCGGATTGCTGTTCGTTACCCAATCCCACATTTCTTTCCCGGAGCGGAACGGCAGCCGCTCGACTTCCGGTTCCACGCGAACGTTTTTCAATCCGGCCTCTTCCAATTTCCTGCGCAGCACATCCGGATCCGACGCCTGAAACGGAAGCGGCATGGGATCCATCGGCGGTCCGGTAAAACCGGGTACAACCGACTGAATGGCGCCGATGAACATACCCAAAAATTCGACTTTCGACGGATGTGCATACACCACCAGAAATACCCGACCGCCGGGTTTTGTTACACGAACGAGCTCGCGAACCGCACGCGGTAAATCCGGAAAGAGCATAACACCGAATTGCGATCCTGCAATGTCGAATGTATCATCATCAAATTCGAGGGCATGACCGTCCATGACGCGGCACTGAATATTCCCGAGTCCTTCTTCGCGTGTACGTTCGGTGAGCCGCTCGATCATACCGGGCGAGATATCGACCGCGATAACGTCGGCGCCGAGCCGTGTCGCGGGCAGACCGAGCGCACCGCTTCCCGATGCGACGTCGAGAAAGCGCATCCCGGGTCGAAGTCCGGCAAGTTTGAGAGCATGTTTCGGCAGCGCCCAGTTATCGGTGGGCGTGACGTACCGGTCGTAACCGGT
>PWJF01000355.1 GCA_003560935.1 Ignavibacteriales bacterium | reverse complement strand
GATATACAGAAGCCACCCGCGGTTGTTTACATCACTGCCTGCATTGTCCGATCCCCGCAGTGTATCACGGAAGATTTTTTGCCGTGCCGGTTGACATTGTGCTCGACGATATCCGTCAGCAGGTCGGGATGGGTGCTGAACATATAACATTTGGTGATCCCGATTTCTTGAACGGACCGACACATTCATTGCGGATAGCACACCGGATGCACGAGGAATTTCCGCATCTGACCTTTGATTTTACCGCAAAGGTAGAGCATCTGATAAAGCATGCCGGGCTGATAGCGCAATTTCAAAAGAAGGGTTGCATTTTCATCATATCTGCCATAGAATCTTTGAACGACACTGTTTTAGAAAATCTCGGCAAGGGTCATACACGCGAGGACGTTTTCCGATCGCTCGAAATAGTGAGGAATGCAGGCATTGCGATGAGACCGACATGGGTTGCGTTCACACCATGGACAGCGCTCGACGATTATATCGATATGATTGAATTTATCTACGGAAAATATTTAATTGATAATGTCGACCCCGTACAGTTATCGATACGGTTGCTTATTCCACCGGATTCACGATTATTGGCACGACAGGAAATGCAACCGTTCCTCGGTGATCTGGATAAAGCATCATTGTATTATAGATGGAAACATCCTGATCCACGGATGGATGAACTGCATAAAAATGTGTCGCACATTGTTGAAGATGCAGCGTGTTCGAATCAGGATGCGGCATTAACGTTTAAGCAAATACGTGAAGCAGCGTACGCAGACCGGGGCGAAACCCCGCCGGCTCCGTTTACTTATCCGGCGTTTGAAGAACGGCACAGGGCACCGAGAATAACCGAACCGTGGTTTTGCTGTGCGGAACCTACAAAGGATCAAATTAGTATATAAGATAAAAGGATGATTTAATATGGCTGAAGAAATTAAAATACAAGCTCAGGTAGCATCGCAGGAAACATGTCAATTTACTGTAGACAGGCCGGTTTACGAAAATGGTGCTGTCAATTTTGGGAGCAAAAAGGAAGCTGAGGGGTCGCCGCTTGCCGAAAAAATATTCGCCCTTCCAAATATCGCATCGGTGCTGGTGCACGATAATATCGTCAAAGTAACCAAAGCCGGTCATGAAGACTGGATGCCGCTGGCAAAACAGATCGGTGCTATCATCCGCGAGCAGTTGCAATCCGGCATTCCACTTATATCCGAAGATATTGAAAAAAATCTTCCATCCGAGGATGAGATTCGTAAGAAAGTGAAAGAGTTACTCGAAAACCAGATAAATCCCGCAGTCGCTTCTCACGGCGGTTTTGTTGAGTTGATTGATGTAAAGAAAAATAATGTATATCTCCAGCTCGGCGGCGGATGTCAGGGGTGCGGCATGGCAAATGTCACGTTGCGTCAGGGTATTGAAAGAATGATTCGCCAATACATTCCGCAGGTTGGTGGTATTCTTGATGTAACCGATCATGAATCGGGTACGAATCCGTATTACGCTCCATCGAAGAAATAACCGGAAGCACATACAGTTTTGGAGTCGATAATGAAAGCGATCGTCCTTCACGAACTTGGTGAACCCGAACAATTGAAAGTCGAGGAGTTCACGAAACCGCAACCGAAGGAAGATGAAGTTGTAGTTCAATTGAAAGCTGCAGCACTCAATCGTCGTGATGTCTGGATTCGGCGCGGGAGATATGCTGATATAAAATTGCCGGTCATCCCCGGATCCGACGGCGCGGGAATTGTAGCAGAGGTGGGAAACGGAGTCGATGCATCACTTGCAGGGAAAGAAGTGGTGATCAACCCTTGTTTAAATTGGGGTGACAGTGAACGGGTGCAGCGCGATGATTTCCGTATTCTCGGTTTACCCGATAACGGTACGTATGCAGAGTACGTTGCGGTGCCCGCGGAAAATGTCTATGCAAAACCGGATACCCTTTCCTGGGAGGAATCGGCCGCAATTCCGCTTGCCGGGTTGACCGCCTATCGAGCCGTAATCTCGAGGGCAAAAGTACAAAAGGGACAGACCGTTCTGGTGACAGGCATTGGGGGAGGTGTTGCCTGTTTCGCGCTTCAGATTGCTCATCAAGCGGGAGCAGATGTCTTTGTTACCTCAGGTAGTGATAAAAAAATTGAACAGGCTCAAAAACTCGGCGCCGAAGATGGTGTTAATTATAAACGTGAAAATTGGACGAAGAAATTAAAAGAAATGATGGGTGGTGGAGGAGCCGATGTGGTGGTGGATAGCGCCGGCGGTGAAAATTTTGATGCAATACTCGATGTTGCAAAACCGGGAGGCACGGTTGTACTGTACGGTGCAACACTTGGCCCGTCCGATAATGTCACCGTCCGTCGCATTTTCTGGAAGCAGCTTGATGTTTTAGGCTCCACTATGGGTTCGCCGGAAGATTTCAAAAATATGTTACGAATGTATTCGACCGATTCGCTTAAGCCTGTAGTGGATTCGGTTCTGCCGCTCGAGGAAGCGGCAAGGGCACATCACCGGATGGAGGAAGCAGAGCAATTCGGCAAACTGGTGTTGCGTATCGATTCATAACCGGTATATCGAAAAACTGACCGACCTGTATGCGCAGGATATTGTTACTTATTCCCACAACCTCTTACCGGACAAAGGCATTCATTGAAGCATCACGTTCAATGGATGTGGAGATCACCGTCGGTTCAGATCATAAAAGTACGCTTGCCGAAATGAATCCTGCCGGGTTGTTGGCATTAGATATATTCGATATCGACAGGGCTGTTGAATCAGCGTGGACATTTTCGAAGTCGTAACCTATTGATGCAGTTATTGGTATTGATGATCAATCGGTTATAGCTGCATCGGCTATTGCCGAAGAGTTGGGATTGCCTCACAACACGATAATTTCCGTATCCGCGGCGCGAAACAAATATATTATGCGGGAATTTTTATCCCAACACAAAGTGTCGCAGCCGTCCTACATGAGAATTTCCACAGATGAACCTCCCGAACATCTTTCGGGGATGGTTTCATATCCAGCAGTACTAAAACCGGTAACGTTATCCGGCAGCCGGGGAGTAATAAAAGTAAATGGAAAAGATGAATTAAAAGGTGCTCTGAACAGAATAAGAAAGATTATTAACTCGATTAGTCGGAAGGAGTCGACACAGGAGGCGCGATCTATTCTTGTTGAGGAGTATATTGACGGCAACGAAGTAGCAGTTGAAGGATTGATTAT
>PWJF01000516.1 GCA_003560935.1 Ignavibacteriales bacterium | reverse complement strand
TTTTTAAATTCCATTGAATGGTCTTATTGTTTTAATCCACAATAAATATAGTAGATCTATATCATAACTTAAAGAGGAGATTTCTTATGAAGAAAGCATTTTTCTTTCTATTGGTAGTGATGCTTGCTGTTCCGGTTATGGCGCAGGTTCGGACGGTTACCGGTCTTGTAACCGATTCTGAAACAGGTGAGCCGCTTCCGGGCGTATCGGTTGTGTTGGTCGGGACGACCGTTGGTGCGGCAACAGACACCGAGGGGCGTTACAATGTGCGTGTACCCGCCGGATACAACACATTACAATATTCTTTTGTCGGCTACGCGACACAAAGAGTTGCTATTGACGATCGAACTGAAATCAATATACAATTAGTAACCGATATCCTGCAGCTTGACGATATAGTTGTAGTGGGTTACGGTACCCTCCCCAGAAGACAAATTACCAGCTCGATTGCACAAATTCGGAGAGAAGACATTGGGGAGTTCAGACCGGTAACGGTGGATCAGATATTACAAGGACGTGCAGCCGGTGTACAATTTACCAGCACATCCGGTGTACTTGGCGCCCCGAGCCATATTCGAATTCGCGGCGCTGCATCTATTTCCGCCAGCACAGCACCGCTTGTTGTTATTGACGGTGTTCCGGTCACAAACCCACCGACGGCGGGCAGCGCGTCGGTCGGATTAGGACTGGGAGGTGGAGGGATGAACCCATTATTGAATATCGACCCCAATGATATAGAATCGATCGAAGTGCTCAAAGATGCTTCCGCCGCCGCAATTTATGGTTCGAGAGGATCGAACGGCGTTATTGTTATAACAACACGGCAGGGAAGACCGGACGAACAAATAGTTAACATTCGTACGTATGCGGGAACTGTAGATGCAACCAACAGATACGATATGATGAATGGTGAAGAGTTCACCCGCATCTGGAACGATGCCGGAATAAATCGATTCGGTGCAGAGGTGTGGCCTGCTACCGGTCTCGCACTTCCAACGGAAGATATCGTGAACACCGATTGGCATGATGTTGTAAGTCAGACGGGATTTTTAACGGAGACAAGTGCGAGTGTTACCGGCGGCACGGCGAGAACCCGTTACTATGTAGGGGGAACTTATAGATCTGAAGAAGGTTTTGTTCGACGTAACCATTTACAGCGATATTCGGGACGTATACGCGTTGACCATGCATTAAGTGACCGGGTGAGAATTGGATTAAATGCCAGTCCCTCAAGAACCGATAACTTTAGAGTATATACGGAAAATGCGGTTGCCGCACCTTTTACATTTGCCGCACTTTACTATCCTAACGTTCCGACAAGGCATGAAGATGGGTCGCTGAACCTGGGTGTTGCACCAAATGCCATTCAAGCTTTCTTTGGAACGCCTCTTTCAAATGTCGAGGGAAATGATGTTGAATCGTCGCTTACACAAGTTCTCGCATCGGGGACTGTCGAGTGGAATGTTATGAGAAATCTTGTTTTTAATACGGAGTTCTCAGTAGATTTATGGCAGATGGCAGAGAATTTCAAACGCGCATCCTATACTACCGACGGTTTCCCGGCTGGAAATGCTTATGCCCGTAATGACCAATTTGTAAATTGGAACCTGAACTCCACTCTTACCTATTCAGATATTATTGATGATCATCGGTACACCGTTGTGGGCGGGATAACCGCACTCCGCTCAGAGAGAAGATTTTTTGATATATTTGCACGTGGATTTCCCACAGATCTTCTGAAAAATCTCGCCTCTGCCGCAGAACCGGTTTCTTTTACCGGAACGGGAACGAGGTTCACGTTTATGGGCTATCTCGCACGCGCCACATACTCATATAAAGATAGGTATCTGGTGACGCTCGCCGGACGTCTTGATGGTTCTTCTCGTTTTGGCAGGGAACACAGGTTTGGTTTCTTCCCGGCGGCTTCTGCCGGATGGATTGTCAGTGATGAGGCATGGTTTGCCCGATTACCTGTAGATTTTCTGAAATTGAGAGCAAGTTTTGGACAAACCGGTAACGCCGAGATCGGTAACTTCCCCGCTCTTGGTCTTGTCGGCTTTGGGTTCGATTACGCCGGCGTCCCGGGCGGCAGAATAACTCAACTTGAAAATCCGGATCTGCGTTGGGAAAAAACAACCCAGTTTGACGGTGCAGTTGAATTTGGCATTTTTAGGAACTTTTTCCGGGGAAGCATTGGATATTATGTGAAAAATACCACGGATCTTTTGCTCAATGTTCCTGTATCGAGAGTTACCGGATTTACTATATTCACCCAGAATATCGGTGAGGTTCAGAATCGCGGGTGGGAGCTTGAGTTAACGGCAAATTTATTCCATCGTGGAGACTTTAAATGGACACTCAGCGGCAACGTTTCTACGGTTGAAAATGAAGTTACAAAATTGGTGGAAGATGAAGATATGATCTTCGCGCGTAACATAGTCCGTGTTGGAGAACCTTTGGGTGCGTTTTATCTGGTAAGGTACCATGGTGTGAATCCGGAGAACGGCAATGCTATGTGGTTGGATCTGGACGGCAACCCTACAGAGACATACAGTCTTGCAAATCGTGTTATTGCCGGTCATCCATTCCCGGATTATTTTGGAGGATTAAACAACTCATTCGCTTATGGACCTGTTGATCTGACGGTATTCTTCCAGTTCAGTCTTGGAAACGATGTTTATCGCAGTGACGGTCCGTTCACCGATTCAAACCTGAATTCCTTGTTTAACCAGTCGACGCGTCAAAACGATTACTGGTCGCCGGATAATCCGGATGCTGCCAATCCACAGCCCCGGTTGTTAATTCCGAATGGCAGTCAGCACAGTACACGGTACCTTGAAGACGGATCGTATATACGTCTGAAGCAGGTTACCCTCGGATATGTACTTCCCCGGTCGTTTACCCGTGACATTCATGCACGAATTTTTGTGCAGGGGACAAATTTGATGACAATTACAGATTATTTAGGAATGGATCCTGAAGTTTCCAGTGTTGGAAATATACAGGCTTCCGATGTGTTTTTCCAATTACCGCAGCCAAGAACATTGGTATTCGGTGTGGATCTCACATTTTAACAGTTCGTCTGAGCTAAATTTATAAATAAATGAAAAAGGATAAGTAATATGAAGAAACTAAAAATCTTAATGATCATATTAGTTGTCGCCGGGATTGTGGGTTGTGAGGATTTTCTGGTTCAAAGTCCGCAGCAATCCCTTGACCTTGAAGACGTCATTCG
>PWJF01000526.1 GCA_003560935.1 Ignavibacteriales bacterium | reverse complement strand
GTTACATCTTCAAAAACACGATGCAGCTCGCGAACGGTTTCGAAGTTCAATGCATTGTGTGATTCCGGACGATTGATGGTTACCGTCGCGACCCGATCTTTCTTCGTATATAATAGGTTTTTTAACTCAAGTTTTTCGGGGGACGTGCCGGCGTATCTGGATTTAGCCATTTTCCATAACCTCGGCGATCATCATCTGTACCAGCCCGCCGGCAAAATCCATAAGATCTTTTCCGGCTGCTTTACCTTCGGGCGATGCCATCGCCGCATTGAGCGCATCTTCACTTTCGAAATACATCTCGGCAAGAATATAGAACCTGGCTTCACCGCCGATGGCGCCTGTTATTTTCGAGACCTCGAGCTTCCGCAATCCGGGCATTTTTTTAATCAGAGGGGTATGCTTGTTGTTGTAATGGTCGTCGAATGCTTCGATGTCGGAGGGCTTCTTGTACAGCGCGATCAGTTTAACCATTGGAAATCCCGTATAATTAGTGAGTGATATAGTATGAATTCGGGGAACTGAAGTAAAATATAGAAGAATAGCATTGCAATTGCAACACGTTGATTTTGCCCGCATTTTTCGTATACTTATTGTCTAGCAGATGTTCTTTTATTAGTCTTATGAACACAAACGAATTACGATTACATTTTGAAGATGCCGACCGTGCACGGATACTGCTGCAGAAATTGATAGAACCGCTTATCGGATCTTTTGATGAGCGTGGAGAACCGTATAATCCCGGTGAACTGCAGCGTATCTTTCTCGATGCAGTTCGGCACTCTCCGGCGCCGGATAAGGCGTTATTGAATCTTCATAGAATGGCGGATGCATCGTTCGGTGTGTCTTTCGCACGGGATCTTATCCGCTATCCCGTACTTATAGATCTTGCCCTAAAGATCGGAGCGCATTCTCAGTTTTTATCGGATATTGTTGTTCGGGATCCCGAGCTTTTCCGCTGGTTAACCGCCTCAGAAGTCCTCTCTATGACGAAATCACGGGATGGTTATGTCGATGAACTTGAAAAGCAGACGGGTCTCTTCGGGAAGCGGGCTGCCCAATTGAATGCGATTCGACGATTCTACAGACGGGAGATACTCCGCATCGGTGTGCGCGATCTGCTTGCACTCGCATCGTTCGATATAATCGTAGGGGAGATAAGCGATCTGGCGGATGCGATATCTATGGTGATCGTGCGCATGATCATCGAAGATACAGCCGCGAAATATAATGGAAAACCCGCGTCGCCATTCACCATCATCGGTCTCGGAAAGCTCGGGGGACGGGAGCTTAACTACAGCTCGGACATTGACATTATATTTGTATTGGATGAAGATGAATCGTTCATAACCGGATCGGGGAAAAAGATGCATGCGATTGAATTCTACAACGCTGTCGCAGACAGATGGATTGCAGTGATGACCGAACACTCGCAGGAAGGATCTCTGTATAGAGTCGACGCCCGGCTGCGTCCGGATGGTAATTCCGGGCCGCTGGTACGATCGGCGCAGGGATACCGGACGTACTATGAAACACGCGGCGAATTATGGGAGCGTCAGATGTTGATCAAGGCACGAGCGATAGCCGGAGACGTTGAATTCGGTCGTTCGTTTATAAATACCCTGCAGCCGTTTATCTACCCTGCAACCCTTTTTCAATCCCCGCGTCAGACTATAGCCCGTATGAAAGCACGAATCGAAAAGCGCTCTGCAGAACCGAACAATATCAAACTTTGCCGCGGTGGTATCCGCGATATTGAATTCATCGTTCAGACATTACAGCTTTTAAACGGGGGGAGAGATAAAAAAATTCGTTCGACCGCAACCCTGTCGGCGATAGAACTCCTTCATTCGAGAAAATATTTGAGCGATACAGAGCATGACACTTTGAAAGATGCATATATATTCTTTCGAAAGCTTGAACATCTTGTTCAGCTTGATGAAAATATTCAAACACACTCGATACCGGTTGCCGGGATTGAACGCAAACAGTTCGCACGAAAAGCCGGGTTTGACTCGGTGGAGGAGTTTGATGTTACCTTGAATGAAAATCTCCTCTGTGTCTCGAAGATGTTTGACGATGTGTTTAAGGGTGAAGAAAGCAACGCGCTGGTGGAATTTATGTTTAGCGACGGGAACGGCGGAGAGGAAGCGGATGTATCCGATCTCGGATTTGCCGATGAAAATCGCGCACGAGAATTATTAAAACAACTGGCACATGGCGTGACAACGCTCGGTATCGGTGAACATGATACACAAACGAAAGAGGTGTTTCGTGCGGTAGCGCCCGGTTTACTTCGTGATTTTTCATCGGCAATGAATCCTGACCGTGCGTTAATAAACTTTTTGTCAATAGTTCAGGAATTTCCGCATCCGCATTCATTTTATGTTGCGATACACAAGCAGGGTGTCCGCAATGCGCTTATCAAGGTGTGCGGATTCAGTAATAAGCTTGCATTGCAGCTTGCGAAGTACCCCGAAGATCTGGAATTGTTCCTTAACAATGCGCACGGGATACTTGAAACGACAGATCTTATGAAATCGAGTATGGTACACGTCACGGATCGGTTCCTGAACTTCGCGGCTCATGCCCGTTTCATGAACGGGAAGTGCCCCCTATATGATGTGCATCGTACACTATCGTTTATTGCTGCCCGCAGGATACGTCAAGTGCTGCACGGTATTTACCGCGATTATAAACTTCACGATCCCCGGATAGCGATTCTATCACTCGGCAAATTGAGCGGTGAAGAGCTTGGCCCGGGTGCGGATCTCGATCTGATATTTTTATACGGGTCAGGGGACGGTGTGGATGCAGAAATGGCGGACAAAATTGTAAAAGAATTTATACGAAGATGCGCGGTGGCAGATGAAACGCATGTACCATTTGAAGTCGATATGCGCTTGCGGCCGGAAGGGAAAAGCGGACCGCTTGCCGTGGAGGTGAATGCATACCGGGAGTATCTTGAAAGCAGAGCTTCGCTCTGGGAACGGCAGACACTTGTACGGGCACGGGTTATTGAAGGCCCCGATATCCTGGCGTCAAGGATTAAAAGAATGATAGAAGAGTACGTTTATGAGAAGCCGCTGAAAGACGGTTGGGTTGATGAGATACGCGAAATGCGGTTTCGAACCGAGAGCAGGTCACAGATGAACAGGCAGAATTTCATTAATGTGAAGACCGGTCCCGGCGGTATAATGGATATTGAGTTTCTTGTTCAGACCGTTCAATTACACGCTGG
>PWJF01000530.1 GCA_003560935.1 Ignavibacteriales bacterium | reverse complement strand
TGAATACCGATTTCTGGTTTATTGAAGGAGCCGGTAAAAATTATAATCTCACCGATTTTACGGGAACATATCAGGATATTATCAGAATTAACAAGGCAGTGGATTTTGTAGATCAACCCGCTCCTTCCGGAATTTTCGACGTAATCGCGGTTGTGAGTCAATTTAAACCACAAACCCAACAGGATCCAACTTTAATCGGTGGTTATCAACTCATGCCCCGGTTTTCGGATGACATAATATTTGCTTCAGACGCACCGCCGATTGTTTCGCTTCCTCCGTATGAGTCATCCGCGACCGACACTTCGATAACCTTTTCATGGACTACCGGCGGCGATGGGTTAGGAGAAGTTTGGTACGGTCTTACCGACGAATACGAATTAGGCAAGGCGAAAGTATCCGGTTTCAGAGAAGAGCATACGATAACCGTTACCGGACTCGATCCCGCGACAATATATAATGTGCAATTTTTGTCATTTGCGGCAGAGGATACCGTACGTTCTGCAAACTACATAACGACGACGCGTTCTTCCGCACAAACGACACAGACAATCAATGTGTACTTCAATCAATCGGTCGATCACTCGCTTGCCGCGTTTGAAGAAGCGGAACAGAATAAAGATTTTCGCTGGCACCTGTGGCAACGCATCCAGGATGCGAGCCATTCGCTCGATCTTGCTTTTTACAGTATAAGCGGGAGCGTGTCAGGGGATCTTCAAAATGCAATAATCGCGGCACATAATCGCGGAGTGCAGGTACGTGTGATCATCGATGAGGATAGAGTGAGAAACTCTGCGACCGGATCGACGTTCAGTGCATTGAACAATGCCGGTGTGCCGGTTATCCACGGCGGCTTTAACTATGGACAGTCTAATAGCGGCATTCATCATAATAAGTTTGCAATCATCGATTACTATGGCGGCGATCCGGATGATGTCTGGCTGATAACCAGCTCGTGGAATGCCACCGATCCCGGCACCGATACACACAGACAGAATATGATTGAATTTCAGGATGTATCAATCGCAGGCGCATACTCACGGGAGTTTGAGCAGATGTGGGGCAGTACGGATGCGCAGCCCGACCTGAACAATACCAAATTCGGTCCGGATAAATCGGTCGTTAACCCGACGGTGTTCTGGATAGGCGATGCATACATCCGGTTGTTCTTCAGTCCGCAGGGCTTCGGCCAGTTCGGTTCCGTAGAAGAACAGATCATCCGGACGGTTAATGCCGCAGACCATTCTATCAATCTGGGATTAAATTTAATTACCCGTTCAACCATTGCAAATGCGATGAAGAACCGTTATGATAACGGCGTCGTTGTCCGCGGTGTTATCGGCGATCCGAACGTAGGCGGCAGCGTGTACGGCGAGCTTGCGCAATGGGCTGATGTACACGTGTATCCTCAAACGGCGCCGTACGGACTGCTTCATCATAAGTATGCCGTCTTCGACGCGGAAAACAGTCCATGGAACGGAAAGGTCATTACGGGATCGCATAACTGGTCGAGAGCAGCGAACGAACGAAACGACGAGAATACGCTCGTTATTCACGATCCGAACATAGCGAATCAGTACCTTCAGGAATTCGCCCGGCGGTATCAGGAGGCAGGCGGTGAAGGTGATATTGTCGTCTCGGTCGAACGTGAGGAAAATCAAATTCCGCGCGACTTTACGCTGCACCAGAATTATCCGAACCCGTTCAACAACCTGACGACGATTCGTTATTCGATTCCGTACGACAGCGATGTATCGCTGCGGGTGTATAACTTGCTCGGTCAGGAGGTGAAAACGCTGGTACACGAACGGCAGATAGCCGGTACATACAACGTTACCTTTGATGCATCGGGACTGCCGAGCGGTGTATATTTTTATCGTGTTTCTGCGGCGCCGCATGACGGAGGAAACGGCGCCGGACGCGAATTTGTTGATGTGAGACGTATGGTATTCATGAAATAATGGTGATGCTTTGAAGGACATAAAAATATTTTTTCCGTTTGTATTCATTACAATAATCTCGTATGCATGCCAGCCATCTGCGTTACGTGAACCCGCCGAACCGCATCCGGTAACCGCGGAAGGTTTGATCGCATCGGCGGTATATGCAGCCGAGCGGACGGGATCCGATGAGGTGAAATCGAATATACTGCGCCGTATTGCGCTCATGAAGCATGCACAGAATGATACTGATGCGGCACTCGATTTTGCGGTACAAATCCCCTCGCAAAGCGAAAAAGACCCGACGATAGCCGATATTGCAATTTCTATAACGGAAGAAGACGAGCGCGAACGAGCACGTTCATTGGCGGGTCAAATTCAATCGGATTATCACAGATCCCGTGTGCTTGCTGCGATCGCCGTCGCGTACGAGCGGGCGGAAGAATACCGCCGCGGCAGGGAGCTGGCAGAAACGATAACCGATCCGAACTATAAAGCGCGAGCGCTTTCGGAGATAGCCGTTATATATTATGCCGGAGGATACGGCGATCTCGCCTCGAGGTTATTCAATCAGGCATTACAGGCTGCGGGACGCGAGCAATCGATAACGCACCATATCGAAACGCTGTTATATATATCGCAAAAATATAACGAAGCCGGTCAACGGCAGCAGGCCGGTGAAGTGTTTTCGAGCGCTCTTGAGTTGACAGGTCAAATACGAAACGAGCAGCCCCTTGTTAATGTATGGATTATGATACTGGAATCGTATGCACAAGCAGCACAGAATCATTCCATCATAGAGAACGCGGTTGAAGCAGCACGGGGTATGAACGATGAAGCGGAGTATTACCGCGATGAGTTGCTGAGTCGTGCGGCAATCGCTTCTTCAAAAGCCGGACAGTACGATGGCATGAACGAACTGACCGATGAAATCGGCGACGCGCTCCTTCGTGCGACGACTGCTGCACACATCGCCGTGATCCTGGGCGATGACGGTGAAAACGAACGTGCGGATGATATGTTAACAAACGCATTAGCGGTAAGTGAAACAATAACCGGTACAACGTTCAGACAGCGCACATTACGCGAGATCGGCAGACATGCGGCGGCGCTTCAGCGGTTCGATACTGTAGAGACGGCAATCGATAAGCTTGACGACCCACACTCAATAGCGGACGTTGCAGCACACGCTGCCGGTACTGCTTTGGATAAAGAGAATGAAGACGTATTCAAGAGATATATGAATAAAACCGTTGCTGCTCTCGATTCCGTGGACGATCCGATCGCACAGGCAGATCGGA
>PWJF01000132.1 GCA_003560935.1 Ignavibacteriales bacterium | reverse complement strand
GGGGAGCCATCCATCCCAGACTGCCCCGATAAACATCGCTGCATTTCCGATGATTAACAACAACATTGTTTTCTCGATCGGTGTTTTTTCGCTTCGGAGGAGATGTCCGGTTAGTACTCCGAACAACGTTGTGGATATTGCAGGTAACGTGCTGAATAATCCTTCCGGATCCCATGTCTGTGTCACTGTCCACATATGTCCGCTCAGCACGAGACTATCGATGTATGCAGCAAAATTCTTACCGGGCTCGTACAATCCCGCACCGACCCCAGGGACCGGATAAAATTCCATAAACGCCCAATACACAAGCAAAAGAATTACACTCCACATAGCCTGCCATCGTATGCCACCGGTTAAAAATATTATTGATGCAATTAGATAACAAATTGCAATTCTCTGCAACACACCCATTATCCGTATGCTTGATAAGTCGTAATATGGAAAGCCGTTGATAAGGAGTCCAAGGGCGAAGATAATCACTGTACGCCGGATAACTTTTACGTACAAATCTTTTTTCGGTGCACCTGATTCAACTTTTTTTGAAAATGCGTAAACAATTGCAACACCAACTATGAAGAGAAAGAAGGGAAAGATAACATCGGTAAATGTCCAGCCGTGCCATGAAGCATGCCCAAGTTGCTTATAAACATAACTCCAACTTCCCGGATTATTTACCAGTATCATAGCAGCAATTGTCGCACCTCGAAATGCATCAAGTGATGTTAATCGGTTCATTTTATACACCTTAGTTTATATTTGGTTTACAGTTTTTATCAAACAAAGAGTTGCATTAAAATGTATTATTTGTGGATATTTCAGACGTAATGGTATTCTTGGCGAGATGATATCTTCGCTTTATACAACGAATTGTTCATTTTCTATGTATAACAACTAAAGAGCTTCTTTCCCTGACAGGAATCCAAAAATTATTTATATGCAATGGGTAAATTGTTGTCTTGATTTTCACTGAATAATTATTTACCTTCGCTACGAACTCACCTTCTGATTATTAAAAATTGGACAGACAAATGACTTGTAATCAATTGCCTAATATATGTATACTGATTATTAGTATCATTTTTGTTATAACAGGTATTATTGCGTGCGGTAATCATGATGAACAGAATAGAAACTTGATCTTTACAGCAAGTGACTGGTATCCTGCTGTAGATTCGTTTGGAAGTGAATACCGGATCGACGGAGAATTGATTACCGATGGGATCGCTACGGTTTCTTTTACCATTGCACAAAGGAGTGAATCGGATGATTGGATACCCTGGGTTGAATTGATCTGTGATCTGGGATATACTCTTGAAAACTATTCCGAACTGGAAATCGCTTATAAAAATGACACCGACCTTTTAATAAAATTATCTCAATCCGATTTCGGAGAAGATGGAAATCAAACCTATTCACACTATGAATTCCTGTTACCTCCTGCAGGTGATTGGAATACCCATCGTGTTAAATTTGAAACATTTACGCAACCGGATTGGACACCCGGTATATCGAAAGAAATTCCATTAAAGCTGGAAAATGTTGACGCTATATATCTGGTCCCTGATCTTGATCCAGCCATCGGTGAGTCATCGGAATTGAGTGTCCGGCATCTTGAATTGTTCCACTAAAAAATTCGGAGTATCTGATGAAAACAAAGTGGATTATTGCCTTGGTTAGCATGATGGTGTTAGCTTCAGGAAATCTGTATTTCGCTGCCGATCGGACTCTCGCATCAAATTCGAGAGATGAATATACATTGCTTTTGCGTGTCGATGACATTGGAATGAACCATGCTACCAATATGGCACTACGGGATCTGGCTGAAACCGGGATTCCGCTTTCAGCATCGGTCATGTTTACTTGTCCATGGTACCAGGAAGCCGTTGAAATCCTTAAGGAAAATCCCCAGATTGCGGTTGGTGTACATTTGACTCTGAATGCGGAATGGAAGCACTACCGCTGGGGCCCGGTGCTTGGACCGGAAGCAGTACCGAGTCTGGTAAACAAAGAAGGTCATTTTTATCCTTCCACTACGGAGTTCCTTGAACAAGATTACAAGCCGGACGAAGTCCGGCGGGAACTGAAAGCCCAAATTGAACGGGCCCTGGCTACCGGCCTGGATATTGAATATATTGATTTCCATATGCGTACGGCGATAGCGACACCCGAGTTGGAACAATTGGTAATCGATTTGGCGGATGAATACGAGTTGCGTATGTCTATGTATATGGACGAAAATTATAAGACGCTTTTTGATACACCAATTGATGAGAAGAAATCCGATTTCCTTGATTATATAAACAATAACCTGAAAGCGGATAAAATCAACCTTGTGGTGATTCATGCAGCCCGGGCACATCCCGAAATGCAGGTGTTGGTAGATCTGAATAACCCGATTATGAATACCGAAAACGGGCGACCGCTGGTGGCCTCACATCGCCAGGCTGAGTTGGATGTACTTTTATCTCCGCGAATACAAGCCCTTTTCAAAGAGGACAAGTTGAAGCTTGTAACCTACAGGGATATACAAAAGCTATAGGTCATGCAGGTGAATGTATCCCGATTCGCATTTTAAGATATTTTTCTTAAAAATATTTGCTCTTTATCTCCCCTTGACTTTTTGTCGGAAATTAGTTATACAAATTGCATGCCGTTTCTGCTTTATTTGATTCCTTGAATATTAAACGAAGGGTGATGGTATCTTCTTCAGATGGTAAATCCTCTTCCAGGTCTTTTCAAAATGAAGACAGCGAGAAACAACAGGAATGGTTGAAACGGATTGCACATGATGACCATGAAGCATTTAAAGCTGTTTTTCAATTGTATTATCCTCAACTGTGTAGTTTTGCACAACGGTTCGTCAAATCCCGTGAAATTGCCAGAGAACTAGTCCAGAATGTATTTGAAAAACTATGGAAAAAGAGGTATGAACTTAAAATTCACACGTCATTGAAGGCATATCTTTACAGGGGAGTGCGGAATCAGGCATTAGATTTTCTTAAACATCAGGAAGTGGTACGGCGGTGGGAGGAGGAATCTAAATCGGTTGAATTTACGCAGGAATGGATCGATGAAGAGTTCCATCACGAAGAATTGCTGAGGACGGTAGAACGTGCAATTGAATCTCTCCCCGACCGGCGTCGTCTGATCTTTACACTTCACTGGAGTGAAGGGCTTACCTATAGAGAAATCGCAGACGTACTGGAACTCTCCATTAAAACCGTGGAAGCACAGATGGGACACGCATTAAAG
>PWJF01000158.1 GCA_003560935.1 Ignavibacteriales bacterium | reverse complement strand
TTTTGCAACCAATACATGACGCGGTCTTCTTTGAATTCAACATTATTTGACTGACGAAGCGGTTCATACTGTCCGACCGCTTCGATGTAACGTCCGTCGCGGGGTGACCGCGAATCGGCTGCTACAACTTTATAGACCGGAAGTTTCTTTCGACCGACCCGTCGTAAACGCAAGCGTACTGCCAACGTGTTCCTCCTGGAAATTTATTATTGCTTATTGATTATTTATTATTTTAACTAAACTTGTCTATCACCCGAAGGGTATGCGCATACCGCCGCCCATGCCTTTCATCAGATTTTTTGCTTTCATCTTGCCCTTGCCTTTGGCAAAGGACTTCATCATTTTTTGCATTTCGTTGAACTGTTTCAGCAATCGGTTTACTTCCTGTACCGTCGTCCCGCTTCCCATCGCAATACGTCGCCGCCGGCTGCCGTTGATGATTTGAGGTTTGTGGCGTTCTTCGGCGGTCATGGATTTAATGATCGCTTCGACACGGACAAGCTCGCCGTCATCGATTTGTTTGACGTTTGCCATCTTGTTCATTCCGGGTATCATTGAGAGCACGTCGCCCAGCGGTCCCATGTTCTTAATCTGTTGTAATTGATCAAGAAAATCATCGAAGGTAAATTCAGCTTTGCGAAGCTTCTTTTCGAGATCAAGCGCCTTCTTTTCGTCGACCTGGTGTTGTGCTTTCTCGACGAGCGTAACAATATCGCCCATTCCGAGAATGCGTGATGCCATCCGGTCGGGATAGAACGGTTCGAGTGCATCGACACGCTCACCGACCCCGACAAATTTAATCGGTTTCTCAACCACTGCACGTATCGAAAGGGCAGCACCGCCGCGGGTGTCGCCGTCAAGTTTTGTTAAGATGACGCCGTCAAAATTTAACCGGTCGTGAAACGCCTTTGCTGTGTTAACTGCATCCTGACCGGTCATCGAGTCGACAACGAATAATACTTCGTTCGGTTTTACCGCATCGCGGATGCTTGCAACTTCATCCATCATCTTTTCATCAACATGCATTCTTCCCGCGGTATCGATGATCACTACGTCGCGGGCGTTCTCGCGTGCATGGTTGACTGCGTCTTTTACAATGGAGACGGCGTCGTTTTCTCTATCGGTATAGACAGGAATGCTTGTTTGATTGCCGAGTGTTTCAAGCTGATCGATTGCTGCCGGACGATAGATGTCTGCGGCAACGAGCAGCGGCATTCGACCTTTTGATTTGAGATAATGAGCGAGCTTTGCCGAAAAAGTCGTTTTACCAGATCCCTGCAAGCCTGCAATCAGAATGACCGTAGGCGGGGTAGGGGCAAAGGTGATACCTGTGTTTGTCTCGCCCATCAGTTTGATGAGTTCGTCGTTTAATATTTTGACGAACTGCTGTCCGGGTGTGACGCTTTGCAAAACATCCTTGCCGTGCGCACGTGTGCGGACATTGTCGATGAATTGCTTGGTGACTTTATAATTGACGTCGGCATCAAGCAATACGCGTCGAACTTCACGCAGTGTATCGGCAATATTCTCTTCGGATATCTTGCCATGACCGCGGAGTTTCTTTATTACGCCTTCAAATTTTTCGGTTAAATTGTCAAACATTTCTCTTCACAGTTTCCCGGTATCTAAAGCTTATCAATATACTAAAATGAGTCAAAATGCGCAAGTTTTGGAGGGGGAAATGATGTGTGAAAATTAAGATGTAGTTTTATTTGGCAAAGATGGACTATATCTTTGGTATTTACCCCAAAAATACGTAAATTATAAATTTATATATTCCAGGCCGCATTATAGGTATAATGAGCTTACAAAAAGAAATACAAAAACGACGTACATTCGCGATCATCAGTCACCCGGATGCCGGAAAAACAACGTTGACCGAAAAGCTCCTTCTTTTTGGGGGCGCCATCCAGACTGCAGGTGCGGTGAAATCTAATAAGATACGGAAAACCGCCACCTCCGATTTTATGGATATCGAGCGGCAACGGGGTATATCGGTTGCTACCTCGGTGATGACATTTGAGTATAATAACTTTTTTATAAATATTCTTGATACACCGGGTCATAAGGATTTTGCCGAGGATACATACCGTACACTTACCGCGGTGGACAGTGTCATTCTTGTTGTCGATTCGGTGAAAGGTGTTGAGGAACAGACCGAAAAACTGATGAACGTCTGTCGGATGCGTAATACGCCGGTAATTATATTTGTCAATAAGCTCGATCGAGAGGGGATGTTTCCTTTCGAGTTAATGGATGAAATGGAAAAGAAACTCGATATTAAGGTACGCCCTTTAACCTGGCCGATCGGGATGGGACAGCGTTTTAAAGGAGTGTACAATCTTCATGAGAAGAATATTTACCTTTTCAAATCCGGTAAAACTACCATTGAAGATGATCGGTTTTTGATTGATGATTTAGACGAATCCCTTCTCGACGATAAGCTCGGAAGCGATGCTTCCCGTCTTCGTGAAGATATTGCATTGATCGAAGGTGTCTATGACCCGTTTGATACAACCGATTATTTAAGCGGAAACGTTGCACCGGTTTTCTTCGGCAGTGCATTGAATAACTTCGGGGTCCGTGAGCTGCTTGAAACGTTTGTTGCTATTGCACCGCCGCCAAAGGAGCGCGAAACCGATCAGCGCATCGTTGAGCCGGAGGAGGAGAAATTCAGCGGGTTCATTTTCAAAATACACGCTAATCTCGATCCGCGTCATCGGGACCGAATTGCGTTTCTTCGTGTCTGCTCCGGAAAGTTCGAACGCGATAAGTATTTTCATCACGTACGGTTGAATAAAGAGCTCCGTTTCAACAACCCGTACAATTTTATGGCTCGAAGTAAAAGTATTATCGACAAAGCGTTTCCCGGCGACGTAGTCGGATTGTATGACCGGAGTAATTTCAAAATAGGTGATACGTTAACCGAAGCTGAATCATTTACGTTCAAAGGGATACCCAGTTTTTCACCCGAGATCTTTAAAGAGCTTGTCAATACCGATCCAATGCGATCGAAACAACTCGATAAAGGGATCGAACAGCTTACCGACGAGGGTGTTGCGCAGCTTTTTACCCAACAGGACGTGCGTCGAAAAATTGTGGGCACCGTGGGTGAATTGCAATTCGATGTTATACAATACCGGCTTGAACACGAATACGGTGCCTCATGCCAATTTAAACCGATAAACTATGCAAAAGCATGTTGGGTGACGTCAGACG
>PWJF01000549.1 GCA_003560935.1 Ignavibacteriales bacterium | reverse complement strand
TAAATTGAATCCGGAGCCGAGCTCGGTGAACTCCTCTATCGCCTGCAGCCGCCGCAATGCCTGCCGGCTCATCGTCGACATCGGCGGTGTGAGGAAGTATGCATACGCCTGAACATTCGATCTGCCGACTCGTCCGCGAAGCTGATACAACTCGGCAAGCCCAAACCGGTCTGCGCGGGTAACAATTATAGTGTTCACGTTTGGAATGTCAATACCCGATTCGATTATCTTCGTGCTTATCAAAACGTTAAATTTTTGTTCGAGGAAATCGACCATCGTTTTTTCAAGGTCGTGCGGCCGCATTTGACCGTGCGCAACACGCACACGCGCTTCGGGTACCAACTCGCGTATCCTGTTTGCAACCTCTTCGATATCGGCTACCCGGTCGTGAACCACATACACTTGCCCGCCGCGATCGAGTTCGGGTCGAATAGCTTCCTTTATTGCTTTCTGCGAATATGGCGCTATCTCGGTGATAATGGAGAGCCGGTTTTTTGGCGCTGTATTAATAATCGAGAGATCGCGTGCGCCCAACAATGAAAAATGCAGAGTGCGTGGTATCGGCGTCGCGGTAAGCGTGAGGGTGTCGACGTTGGTGCGCATGGTGCGGATCCGTTCTTTTGCCGTCACACCAAAACGGTGCTCTTCATCCACCACGAGCAAGCCGAGATTATTGAATCCAACGTCTTTCGAGATGAGCCGGTGCGTGCCGATAACGATATCGGTCTGTCCGGACGTGAGACGTTCGACGATTTTTCTCTGTTGCGCCGCCGTTCTGAAACGCGACAGCACATCGATCTTTATCGAATACCGTCCCAGCCGTTCACGGAACGTCTGAAAATGCTGCTCGGCAAGGATAGTGGTCGGTACGAGCACCGCTGCCTGTTTACCGTCCATCACCGCTTTGAATGCAGCACGAACGGCAACTTCGGTTTTGCCGAACCCGACGTCGCCGCACACGAGCCGGTCCATCGGTATTGGTAATTCCATATCGGCTTTTACCGCGCCGGTGGCTTCCGCCTGATCGGGTGTGTCGTCGTACATAAACGACGCTTCGAGCTCCTTCTGCCAGTGTGTGTCGGCGGAAAATGAAAAGCCGCGGCTTGCTTTCCGTTTTGCATAGAGAAGGATCAACTCGCGCGCGATATCTTTAACACGGCGTTTGGTCCGGGCTTTTATTTTCTCCCAGTCGCCGCTGCCGAGCCGGTTGACTGACGGTACGTGACCCTCTCGTGATGAATATTTCTGAATGCGGTGGATCGCGTTCAGGTTAACGTACAAAACATCCTTGTCGGCATATATAACCCTGATAACTTCCTGCTGCATATTGCCGACCTTCAGTTTGCGCAGTCCGTCGAACCTGCCGATGCCGTGATCGATATGGACAACATAATCGCCGCGCTTGAGCGACTGTATCTCGTGCAGTGAAAATCCTTTAAAGCGTTTGCGTTTTTTGGATTTACGGCGTTTCAAGCGTCCGAATATCTCGTGCTCGGTATAACAGAGCAGTTTCGATTCGGCAAGCACAAAACCACGCTGTACTGTTTCGCTGATATAATTAATAGGAAGCTGTCCGGCTGAAGCTTCACCGTTTTCATCCGTGCTGTCTTCGGTTTCATCAATTAATTCTCTGATGCGTTCGGTTTCTTCTGGACCGTCGGCGGTGATATACAGTTTATACCCCTCGCGGTGCTTTTCTCGGAGATCACGATGCAGTTGGTTGATGCTTCCGTGGAACGAAGGCTGTGATCTCGCGTCGGTAATGAGTAGATTTTCTTCTATGCCGCTTCGAATTGCCGTGTGATTGATTTGTCTGAACCTCGCAGCCTGTTCTTCGATAGTATCTTTACCGACATCGCCGCCCGTCTTTTCGGATTCGGTCAGAATAATGGAACGGTCGTTCCAAACTACAAGCGCCGATTCGTTGAGATGATCGAGTATCGAATGCGTTCGTTCCTGTTCGCCGTTGACGAGATTTGGTGTGATGCGGACCTCCTCAAGCTGTTTGACCGATCGCTGAGACATCACCTCGAACTCTCGTATCGATTCCACTTTATCGCCCCAGAAATCAAGCCGCACGGGATGATGACCGGTAAACGGGAACACATCCACGATTCCGCCCCGGATGGAGTAATCGCCGTACGCTTCGACGAACGGTTTCTTCTCGAAGCCGAGTTCGTTCAGCAATCCGGTGAGCGTGTCGAAATCGTATTCCTGGTTGACCGAGATGGAGAACACGCCTTTTTTTACGTTTTCGGGCGAGGGAAATGCCGTCGCGATCGAAGCGGCGCTTGCAACGACGATGCATTCGCTCTTTCGCGACAGTGCGTCGAGTGTTTCGATCTGACCGATGTGTTCCTCGGCGTCGAGGGTTTGTTCCGAAAGATGCTTCCCCTTTTCGAACCGGTAGACATGCTCGGATGATGCAAGGGTAGCGAGGTCGTCGTACAACTCTGCGGCTTCGTCGGCTGTTTCGGTGATTACTAATAGATGAGCGGGACGCGCGTGGTATAACATTGATACAGCAATCGGGAACAGGGAGCCGGCACAACTGCTGACCGTCAGCTCGCTACCATCGGTTTGGACATACCACTGCCTCATTTCTGTGAACGACGGAGAGTATTCAATTGATTGTATAAGTTGATGAATCGATTGCTGAAACGGCATAAATAACGGTTATAGAAATATTGGCAAAATCCCCCGATAGTTATCGGGGCTATCGGATTATAGGCGAAATTATTTTGCCTATAATAGTTTTTCTTTTCGACTAAATTAAACGTACGTAGCCCTTGCCGCGGCAGTGAGGGAAAATATGCACCGCCGCAGCAACGGCTCGAACAGTAAATAGTATACGAAAAAAACGGTAATAGTGAAATAGCTTTTTTTGTTCCTTAAGAATCAATTGGTTATATTTTGAATATATCTTACTATAATGCAGACCTGTGCTACTTAAATACCGATTAAATAAATCCCAAATACAATTCAAAAAGGAAACATTATGAAAAATATAGCTGTCATAACGCTGCTGACATTCGTGTGTTTAACCGTAGGTTTTGCACAGTTTGAGGGGAATGAAGTTTCAGACGAAGTATTGATTGAACTATATAAAGGTGCACGCGTCGCAGATGTGGTCGATGCGATGGTTACCGTCGGATATATGGAAGTAGGCGTAATGGATCCTAAAATAGCACCGCTCTGGAGAGATGTGAATGATATGAGTCACCGGATATCCGGTGACTCATATCATTCACATCTCTCC
>PWJF01000181.1 GCA_003560935.1 Ignavibacteriales bacterium | reverse complement strand
TCTTGAACTCAAACTGCTTGCCGATCTCGGGCTGGTCGGGTTGCCGAACGCCGGTAAATCAACATTAATTTCGAAAATAACCGCAGCCAAACCCAAGATTGCCGACTATCCGTTTACAACACTCGTACCAAATCTTGGCATTGTGCAGGTTCGCGAATTTCAGACTTTCACCGTTGCAGATATCCCCGGATTGATCGAAGGCGCCCATCAGGGTAAAGGACTCGGTCTGCAATTCCTTCGACATATAGAAAGAACAATGGTGCTTGCATTCCTTATAGAAGCAACGGATGAAAACCCGGGAGCTACATTCGAAACACTGGTCGAAGAACTGCGCAGGTACAACCCGGCGATTCTTGATAAATCTCAAATACTCGTTTTCACGAAAAAGGATATTGTCGACGAGCAAACAATTAAAAGATTACAGTCTTTTTCAATCAGCAGAGAAATTCCAACAATAATTATTTCTGCTGTAACCGGCGCCGGAATACGTGAATTTATCGATATCGCATGGGAAAAACTAACTCATGAGCGGGTTGAAGCGGAATAAATCTCTAACTTCTGAATATGTTTGAATGTAGGAAAATGTCGGAAGCTTGCCAATCAACATCTTTTTTTGTAATTTTGATTATAGAAATTTTAAGCCTTAGTTTAATTCACCTCACCATTTAAAATGACTTCGATTATTATTCTTACTCATAGAGTGCCAACCACTCGAGGAACCCGTCCCTTCCCGCAATCCTATCATGAGTCAGATAAATCGAATCCATGCTTCATTGTAGAACCTATTCACAACGGAGAATCCTTATGGGTACATTTGAACTTATAGAAAAAAACGATCACGAGCAGGTAGTCTTTTGTTCTAATAAATTAGTTGGTTTACAGGCAATTATTGCAATCCATGATACATCACTCGGTCCCGCACTTGGTGGTACGCGTATGTGGCCGTACAAATCATCGGAAGAAGCGCTTAAAGATGTGCTCCGGTTATCGCGCGGTATGACATACAAGGCATCGGTTGCCGGTTTAAACCTCGGCGGCGGTAAAGCGGTGATCATCGGCGATCCTAATAAAGATAAAACGGAAGACTTGTTCCGTTTCTTCGGCAGGTTCGTTGAGGGACTTGCCGGTCGATATATTACCGCCGAAGATGTCGGTACCGATGTAGATGATATGGAATACGTCCGGATGGAAACAAAATACGTAACCGGTATATCTCGGGCGCTCGGCGGCAGCGGTGACCCGTCACCCGTAACGGCATACGGAGTGTATGTCGGTATGAAAGCATGTGCGAAAGAGGTTTTCGGTAGCGATTCATTGGAAGGTAAAAAGATTGCCGTACAGGGTGCGGGTAATGTTGCACGGTACCTCTGTGATCATCTTGCAAAAGAAAATGCGGTAATCATGGTAAGCGATATATTCGAAGAAAAAGCGAAATCCGTTGCCGACGCAACAGGTGCACACGTGATCGATCCCGAAAAAATATATGAGATAGATGCGGATATTTTTGCACCCTGCGCACTCGGCGGCATAGTGAACGACGATACGATACCTAAGTTCAAATTCAAGGTTATTGCCGGAGGCGCTAACAATCAGTTGCTTGATGAAAACAAACATGCGGAGGTGCTGCTTAAAAAGGGGATTCTCTATGCCCCCGATTACGCCATCAATGCCGGCGGCCTCATCAACGTCTCCAACGAATTTGAAGGGTATAACCAGGAGCGTGCGCTTAAGCAAGCCGAAACAATTTATCAAAGAATACAGCAAGTCATAACCATCTCAAAGGAACGAAAAATAACGACTCAAGAAGCTTCAAGCCGTCTTGCCGAAGATCGTATCCGGGCAATCGGTCAGGTAAAACAGATTTATGCCGGATATTCGACCTTCAGCGGTCGCCTCGGTGAAACGGCCACACGGAGGTAACTTTTAGTAAAAATGGAGTCCGCCCGGGAGGCGGACTCCATTTAAAATCACCCAACTCATTATGCACTATAAACGACGTCTTGTACGAGAGAAAACACTGCAGGCATTGTATGCTCTGGAACTATCCGATGATTCGATCGACCATATACTTTCGTATACAATCGATCAGTTGCGTGATGATCAAGAGTCACATACATTTGCACGAACGCTGTTCCAAAAATGTATCGACGCTAAGGAGGAAATCGATCCGTTGATACGAACTCAGGTAGCAAACTGGGAATTCGACCGGATTGCACTTATCGATAAGTTGCTGCTCCGTATGACGATCACCGAACTCTTATATTTTGAAGATATCCCTCCCAAAGTTTCAATTAACGAAGCCATTGAAATAGCAAAACGTTTCAGCACCGAGAAAAGCGGTAAATTTGTAAACGGTATTCTCGATGCAATACTTGAGCGTTTGAAAAGTGAGAATAAGCTCCTGAAGCGCGGGAGAGGATTGATCGATATTCCGGTAAACAGCGTCCGTGATGATGAATCTAACAACAAGACATCGTGATACCCAAAACAGTACCCGCGCACACAGAAAAACTACCGGCGACACGATTCCAGATATTTATCTGGACGCTATTCGATTTAGGCAGCAATGCATTCATAATGCTGATCCTGACCGTTGTATATCCGGTTTATTTCACCCAGGTTCTTGCGGCGGATCGGGCCGATGCCGATTTCCTCTGGGGGGCAGCGTTCAGCATTTCAATGCTCTGTGCGGCATTGATATCGCCAATTCTCGGAGCTATTTCCGATCATTCTGCCGGCAAAAAACGATTCCTTCTCTATTTTACGCTCCTCTGTATTCTGTCATCCGCTCTCCTCTTTTACGTGGGAGAACATCGGCTTGCCCTCGGGTTTATACTTCTTATTCTTGCGAATATAGGATTTGAGGCGGGACTCGTTTTTTACGATGCCTTCCTGCCTGAGATAACAACGGAAAGAAGTTATGGACGTGTGTCGGGTTACGGATTTGCAATGGGTTATGTCGGCTCTTTACTTGCGGTTCTCCTTGCATATCCACTGCTCAGTGAAGGATTTACGCCTGAAAATTATGTCAACATCCGGTGGTCATTTGTTCTTGCGGCCGGCATGTTTTTTATATTTGCTCTACCTTTCTTTTTCGTTCTTCGAGATACAAAGAGAGAGGTAGCCCGCTCTGCTTCATATATCTCCATTGGTATCAACCGGGTGTTGACAACAATACGGAACGTTAAACGATACAACAATATCGGTAAATTCTTAATAAGTTATTTCATCTATTTTGACGCCATCAATACGGTCGTTATATTTGCCTCGATTTATGCAACAGTGACGCTCCAATTTACCATCACTGAAATTCTCCTCTTTTTCATTACCATACAGACTACCGCTATTGCCGGCTCATTGGGATTCGGCATTCTTGCCGATAGTATCGGACGCAAGCATACAATTAGTATAACGTTGCTAATCTGGATCGGAGTAGTAATAGGTGCGTTTTTTTCTCAGGATAAACTCACCTTTTTTATTATCGGAATGATTGCCGGTCTTGCACTCGGCTCCTGCCAGGCGTCCAGCCGGAGTTTGATGAGCACGATACTCCCATTCCATAAACGGACAGAGTTTTTCGGATTTTACTCGTTCTTCGGGAAAGCATCCGCTATTATCGGTCCGGCTTTGTTCGGATTGCTCTCGACCCTATTCAATCAACGATGGGCAATATTGTCGGTCGGTTTATTTTTTCTTGTCGGACTTATACTTTTGCAACGAGTGAAGGAGGAGCCGTACCAGCCGGCAATCGATGAAATTGCTTCATCGAACGTATCAGAAAATAGCCGATGATAATGTGCATCGCACACATGTTACTACGTCATCTCAATCTGCTTCACTATTCTAATTGACCCGTTATCAATCCTGTCGAAAATATCTTTCAGGTCTTTACCCGTTATCACAATACCGTGATTTTTCTGACAGACCACAACGCGCGACGGATCGGGTGCATTCCGGATAACCGACGCGGTATCCTCACCCAGTTCGACCGTACCGCACGGATATGATGTCTTCGTTGCAGCGACGGTATGACCGGTCAGCTTTGTCGCGGCGTCATCCACCCAGCAATGTGCATGAATGATAGCCCCCACACCTGGATTTTCGGTATATATCATCCAGTGTTCAATCGCATCTACCGAAACGCGATTCGGCCGTTTGATATGCTTCGGGATACTTACCAGAATTGCATACTTCTTTTTATCGTATCCTTTAACGAGATGAATATGCTCACCCACCTTTTGCAGATTTGACTTATCGACGCCCGAGGCACTCATCCAGAAGGTCTGTTCATCATTCCGCACACTGAGGTTGCCGTAGCTCAATCCACCGACACGATACAAACGCCAGAGCTGGCGCAGCGCATCTTCACTCAGAAATTGTTCAATTTTGATTACGGTCGGAAGAAGATCCATCTCGTCAAGTTTTCGTCCTGCATAGTAAAGCTGCCGTGTTTTCTCGGTTCCTTCAGCAAGTTCATCCGGGAGATCGGGTAAGAATTCGTTGTTGATAACAAAACGTGAACATGCAAGCGGGGCAATGCGCTCGTACGCATTTTCGAAATACTCTTCCATATTACCGTCGCGCAGTATAACCCGTGGATACCCCTGTTCCGGCGTCACAAAATAGGAATGCAGTTCGCCTCCGTTTTTTGCATGATAAATAAGCAGATTGGAAATATTTTTCAATAAATGGGGATATACAGTTTCAAGAATATGTCCCTGCGGTATTTTACCCTCAAGGATTGAAACAATAAACACGCTTTGCGATTTTCGCCGGTACGGTCGTGCGGTTTCGGCGGTGACCAGATTAAAGATCAAGCCTGTCTCGTCGTTGGGCGATTCATGGTATTCATGTCCGTGTTCCTGCATTTTTTTGTGAACACCCTCTATAAACCAACGCACCGTTTCGGTTGCCGGCTCACCGACAAATGAATAGCTTAATTTTGTACCTTTTTGTGATTTCACATTATACTCCATTCATAATGATGTTCGAACGTACATAGTATGGAAAAACTTCAGAATATTCAACAACAGTATTCCCCTCCGGCCCGCACCGGAGGTTTAATAATTCTTGTTTGTCCGCTTCCCGTGCAATGCCGATTGGTCCTTCGTGGATGCCGCCTTCCTGTCCCATATCATATACACGAATGGCGATTACGTTCTTATCTTCAAGCAAATCTTCGGGGATATTGTAAATGCGGATTGTATTTCTCTCCGATTGCGGATGAGGCGGAAAACTTCCCGTAGAACCTATGAGTCGACCGTTGAGAAACATCTGGTCCGCGTCGTTAATCTTTCCGGCAACCAGAATAAGCTGTACTCCGACATATTCTTCCGGAATGGTAAATGTCTTGCGATACCATTCATAACCGTCATGTTCATATCCCTGCGATTCCCAGGTCGCCGGCACCGCGATAGTATCCCATCGTTCATCGTTGTACCCGGGGTTCCGCCACGTGATATGATCGCCGGTACGAAACCGCCATGTTCCCGATAAGTCAACAATACAATCAACGCCTGCGGAGAGTTCCTGAGCACTGAAAAGAAGGGTCAGTATCATACCGAATAATCGAAGTTTCATTATTTACGCATCCTCCAGGCGTTGTAAAACCCGCTTAATAATTTCATATACATCATCTTCGGTAAACGCTGCACTTTTCTGATGGTGCTCTCCCGTAGTGAACTGTACTTTTTTACCGTAGCTTTGTTCGCTCACATCAATGAGTTTTTGTATTTGATTATTTGTTAGTGACCGCTCGCCGCCGAGCATACGGGCAAAGAGAATGATCTGTGCAGCGTGTTCAAGTTTTTCCATCGCAAAATACGCTTGCTGCAGATCCTGGGCGTAGGTTACCGCTCCATGATTGGCAAGCAATAGTGCATTATGTTCATGCACAAACGGACGGATAGACTCGGGAACTTCGTCCGTAGATGGTGTCGCGTAAGGTGCAAGCGGTATTATCCCGAGCATAACAAGCACTTCGGGAAAGACCGGATTATCGAGCGCCTGTCCCGATGCAGCAAATGCAGTAGCAACGGTGGGATGAGCGTGTACAACTGCGTTGACATCCGGTCGCTGCTCATAGATGAACAGATGCATCTTAAGTTCGGTCGATGGCTTGCCCGTACCGCTTATGAGCTTACCCGTTCGATCGACCTCGACAATATCATTAATGGTCACATCTCCTTTGTGAACAGATGATCGCGTGGCAAAAATGGTTCCGCTCTCTGTGCGAACGCTGATATTTCCATCGGTTGCACTAACCATTCCCCTTTGTGCCAGACGGTGGCACACTGAAACCATGTCATTCAGAATTGATGAACCGGCAGATCGTGACATCAAATAGAATCCATTATCTCAACAACCATATGATATTTTTTAAACGGCGGGAGCATGTATGCACCTGCAACCATATGTTTTGATTCGCGCAGAAAATCTGCGGCAAGTTCCACACCAAGTACAGCGCCGTTCTTTCCGGCTACACGGAATTTCTCCCGCACCGAATCCGGGATATTAATACCCGGGATTTCATTATGTAAGAACTCTGCGTGCCGGTAGCTTCTCAGGGGCATAATACCGACCATAACCGGGATCTTCAGATGATCGATCTTTCTGACAAACTCCTCCATCGAATGAACTTCAAGAACCGGCTGCGTAAATATAATCTGAGCCCCCTCTTCCACTTTTCGCTCAAGCTTTTCGAGTTCATACCCCATATCATCGGCTACGGGATTTGCGGCACATGCGATCAGAAAATTAGTTTTCATACCGATGGAATTTCCCATCAGATCGCGCCCCTCGTTAAACCGCTTAACGGCGCGGATAAAACCGACCGACTCGACATCGAACACCGAGGTCGCATGCGGATAATCACCGATGTTTGCCGGATCACCGGTGATGACAAGTATGTTTTTTAAACCGAGTGAGTGACATCCCAATAGATCCGCCTGCATACCGATCATGTTCCTGTCGCGGCATGCAAGGTGAGTTATTGTCTCCATGCCGGTTTCGGATTGCACTTTGTGACAGATCGCCAGCGGCGTCATTCGTAACCGTGCACGGGCGCCATCGGTAATATTCACAGCGTCGATGCCCTGCTTTTTCAGATACATCGCTCCTTCGAGTACGCTGCTCATATCAAGTCCGCGCGGAATATCCAGCTCAACAGTTGTCAGGAATTTTTTTCCGATATTCTGTGCAAACAGCGATCGATCAGAGCCGGGAGCTTCTTCAACTGTGACATCTTCAGGTTTCCGCTCTTTTACATCAAGTTCCATGGCTCCGGGAGTTACATTCGATACTGCTTTTTTAATCTCACGAATATGAGCCGGTGTCGAACCGCAGCAGGCGCCGATTATCCGCACACCCGCCTCAACAAGCTGTTTTGCATACATTGCAAGGTATTCCGGCGTCGTATGATACACCGAACGGCCATCACGCAACGTCGGAATACCCGCCGCCGGTTGCGCAGACATGATCACACCTTCCTGATACATTGATTTTATAATACCGAACATTCGCTGGGGACCGACTGTACAGTTTGCACCGACCACATCGACTCCCCGTTTATAGATATGTTCAACAACATCAATAGGAAAATTACCGGCGAGAATTGCGCCGTCTTCCGAAAATGCCTTCTGTGCAATAAGCGGTAAATCGGTTATCTCTTTGGCGGCGTTGATAGCTATATCAAGCTCATTCAAACTGACAAACGTCTCGAGCATAATCAGGTCTATGCCTCCCTCAACGAGCCCTTCGATTTGCTGTTTATAGGCATCAAGCATTTGTTGTGCTGTCACCTTGCCAATCGGTTCAAGCAATTTCCCGGTCGGACCAACCGCACCGGCTACATATATCGTTCTGTTCTCATGTTCTTCGTAATACCCGGCGACTCTTTGAGCAATTTCGACACCTTTCAGGTTAATTTCATGCACTTTGTCGTCTAAATAAAAATCAGACAACCGGTATTTATTGGCGCCAAATGTATTCGTTTCGATGATTTCAGCACCGGCATCCACATATTCCCGGTGAATACGTTCAACAATATCCGGATTTTTTATATTCTGAATATCATGTGGAAGTTCCGGATACTCATAGAGATCCAGCAACGTCCCCATCGCGCCATCACAAATCAGCAACCCTTCTTTCAATCTTTCTCGAAACGGTTTTTTCATATTAACACAACTTTAATGGTAACATATAGCATCTTCACTTGGAGAGAAATTATAGTATAAGTATATCTTTAAATTAATGCAAATTATGCGTATATTTGGTAAACTTTGATACAGAACATATCATTCATTATCCGGAGAACAATTGCATGAAATTCCGTTATTTTTTGTCAGGTATACTAATTATCGTAGTATTCTTCGGATGTAATTCCGGGGACCGTGATGAAGGTATAGAGTGGTATAATTATGGAGATGTAATTACCGAACCTGAGGTTATTCCCGTATCACACGCTGTTGAACAACTGGAAGATTTAGCCGGACAACCGGTGGTTGTCGAGGGAGTTATCAATCAGGTTTGTCAATCACGCGGGTGCTGGATGGTCGTTGAAGAAGGGGGGAAAACCGTCCGGGTGCGTTTTGCCGATTACGGATTTTTCGTTCCATGGGAATCGGCAGGTAAAACAGTCCGCATGCAGGGTACGATGAAAAAAGAAACCGTGAGTGAAGAAGTGGCGCGTCACTGGGCGGAAGAAACGGATGATCCTGCAGTGAAGCCCGAAGATATTCACGGTGATCAGGAGGTCATAATGCTTATGGCAACTGCAGTTAGTATCAAAGGCGGTACTCCTCTGTCAGAAGAGCAAAAATTGGTTATTGAAGGTGACGGCGATCACAACCACACTCACTAATTTGCGATTTAGCAAGTTTTTAAAACCCGCTTCTCCCGAGCGGGTTTTTATTTATCAAATTTTTAGACTATATTTTATACTAATCGATATTTTGACAACATTCCGGCTGTATTGTGAGAAATAATGATTTTGACATACACCTTCTATTAAAAGATCCAAACACATTAATAGAAGAACATCAGAAAACTATCGCATGTGTTGTTAATAAATTTGTTTATACGGGTTTATTTAGCTACCACGATCGAGATGAGGTTATACAATATGTAAATGAACGGCTGCTAACCGAAAAAATCACAAAAATGCAAAAGCAATATAAACCCCAATATTATGTCGTAACGTATTTATCAAAAATTGTCTATAACCTCTGTCTTGAATACTCCCGCAAGCACCGGACCGGTAACCGTGAGGACACTACTGTTGATATTTCTCAAACGGATATACCCGACAATGATGATTTCTCCCG
This sequence comes from Ignavibacteriales bacterium, assembly GCA_003560935.1. Lineage (GTDB taxonomy): Bacteria > Bacteroidota > Ignavibacteria > T3Sed10-11 > T3Sed10-11 > T3Sed10-11. The sequence continues at coordinate 3,389 of PWJF01000181.1, read as the reverse complement.
CCATATTATGATCCAGGAAGAGAGTCGCCGTCTTGATTCAATACTAAAAATGTATTATAAACACCACAAACGAATTGAAGTGTTTTTAAAGATCTTTTTCGGCATCGGGATTACCCATGATGATTTATTGCAGCTCTACCCGGAAGCCGATGAAAAGGAAATATCAGTAGTACTGCAAAAGTGCAATCCGACATCCGATATCGACCACAAAACGGATAAGGAACTATATGAAACCTTGACGCAATTCATAAATAAATATGAAAAAAAACATAATAGTTCGGATGCACTCCGGAAGTGGGTACACGCAAAAATGACCGAAATAATTGTATTGCTTAACGGAAACCCAAAAACGGCAAATTACGACAAAGAAACTTTAAAAATATTATTCCAATTTAAATATGAAAATCTCCATTTCAAGGCATCCGAGTAATATATATTATTAGAAGCTCAGTATGACTTGATCATTTATGAAAAATGATAAGCTATTAAATCCTAAGGGGCATTTAACCGATGAAGCTGTATACCTGTACACAGACGCACTAAAACTGGAGAAAACCTCAGAATTACCAGGGGAGGTACGTGATCATGTACAGGAATGCCTGCAGTGCAAAGTCGCCATCCAGGAGATCTACGATCTCGTTCGTGACCAGGATTACGACTCATTACGGCCCCATCCTTATTTCGACCAAAAAAAAATCCATACGAAACGGTCACGTAGTATCATTACGCGTCTTGCTGCCGCAATCGTTATTGGAGTTGGACTTGCATTCCTTGCCTATTTCTATTTTCCCTATAGTGACATGCCGGTGGCAATTGACGAACCCATAGAGGAACCTACAGAAATAATTCCCGACGAAGTCGAGCCTGCCCCACCCGACATCACCGAACCGGAAGATATACCCGCGGCACCGCAGGAACCTCGAATACCGGCAGATCTGTTTGCGGCTAATTTTGAGCAGTCACCCTTCTATGAAATTCTGGTTGATCAGCAATTTCGCTCACATGCAATACGAGTAGAAACCCCGGAAATCGCTGAGGAAATAACAGACGATATATTCTTTTCATGGAAATCACGTGTACCGATAACCGTTCATCTTCAACTCCTCGATAACACCGAAAATGTGATCTGGAGCACAACTACCGATGAGCAATCGGTTACATTTTCATCCGATCTGGAACCGGGAATTTATTACTGGCGGCTTGAAACCGACGAAGAATTGCTGTATGTCGGAAAATTCATTATTCCTATCCGGTAATAAATTTTCAAAGTTAATTTCCAAACAAAGGCTCTTTTTTCATATAAATTAACAAAATACAATAATTTTCTTTTGCTATTTACTGTTATGTTGGTTATATTCTTTAAAAATTTTTATTGGCATACCTTACATATATGAAGAATGATTAAAACCAAAACTCGACAACGTTATTAATATATTATTTATGATTCCAATTACTTAATTAACTCTTCTCCACTAATCATGTTATGAGGCATATATATGAAAAATTTATCTAGTAGTATCACAGTTTCGGCGTTTATCCTCACCATATTATTTTTGTTTGGTACCCATTCCGAGGTAAATGCACAAGCGTTAGTTACACACCAAGGTGATATCACAGCCGGAGCCGGATTGACTTTAACAACCGGTGTCGGTACAGGAGGTTCAGGTGAAATCGGGCTTAACGGCAATGGGTTTTATGCAATTACAGACGAGATCAGAGCGGGATTGGGGATATCCATTTTCTTCGGAGATTTTTCACCTACTCAAATAAATATTGATGGTCATTATTTATTTAAAAACGAAGACGATTTAGTTTTATATGCTTTAGCAGGACTGAGTTATTGGCGTTGGACTTTTGATACTATTTTGGGCTCATTTAGTACTACTACCACAGGTCTCAATTTAGGAGGAGGAGTGGAATATGTTTTAGAAAGTTTTATACTATTTGGTGAAGCTAAACTTATTACTATTGGAGGCACCCCCTTTAATATTACTGGGGGCATTAGATTGAGATTCTAAAGTTTCCGTTCTCTTGCCATTTCCGGGAATTCGACCCGGTAGTTAAGGAACTCTCATAGTCATACATCCCCCATAATTTTACTGATTATTATGGGGGGAATTTTATTATTACTGTATCACTCTCCTAATCCGTTCAAACGCCCAATCAAGTTCGTCTTTCTTGATAATGAGCGGGGGTGCAAAACGAATCACGGTATCGTGAGTCTCTTTACACAACATTCCTTCGTCTTTTAACTTCTCGCAATACGGGCGCGCCTTCTCGGTTAACTCCAGACCGATCCATAAACCGCGTCCGCGAACCTCTTTGATCTTCGGGCTTTGCAACTCTTTCAACCTGTTCAGAAAATACGTACCGAGTTCAGCAGAGTTACCGGCAAGCTTTTCATCAAGAAGTACCTTGAGTGCCGCACGGGCGATCGCACAGCCGAGCGGATTGCCGCCGAAAGTACTTCCATGTTCTCCCGGATTGAAGACACCGAGAACTTCTTTCTTCGACAGCACCGCCGAGACCGGGTAGAATCCGCCCGATAGCGCCTTGCCGATTATAACGGCGTCGGGCTGTACATCTTCATACTGATAGGCAAACATCTTTCCTGCACGTCCGAGTCCCGATTGTATCTCATCGAGAATGAACAGGACATTATTTTTCTTACACAACTCGTATGCTTTACTGAGAAATCCGTCGGGCGGAATGATGATTCCCGCTTCACCCTGTATCGGCTCGACAAGGAATGCAGCGGTATTAGGTGTGATTGCCTGCTCGAGAGCGTCCGCATCGCCAAACGGTATTATTTTGAACCCGGGTGTAAACGGTCCAAAACCTTTACGGTAATCTTCTTCTGTAGAGAAGCTTACAACCGTAGTGGTACGTCCGTGAAAATTGTTCTCGCACACAATGATCTCGGCTCGATCGGCCGGAATCTTTTTCTTGTTGTATCCCCACTTGCGAGCTACTTTGATCGCCGTCTCAACTGCTTCGGCGCCGGAATTCATCGGCAGCGATATATCCATACCGGAAATGTCATATAAATCTTTATACAGCAGCGGTAATTGTTTGTTTCTGAACGCCCGCGATGTGAGCGTAAGCTGGGCGATTTGTTCTTTCGCTGCCTCGGCAATTTTCGGATGACAATGACCTTGATTTACGGCGGAATATGCCGCAAGAAAATCGAGATACTTCTTCCCTTCAACGTCATACAGCCAGATGCCTTCGCCGCGTTCGATGACAACGTCAAGGGGATGGTAGTTGTGAGCACCGTACTGATCCTCAAGCCGGATATAATCCTGTGTTTTCATGCAGATCTCCTCTATCATTTTGATTTTTACAATACAGTGCGGGAATGGATGACCGCAGGGAACTAATGTATCCGG
>PWJF01000242.1 GCA_003560935.1 Ignavibacteriales bacterium | reverse complement strand
GAAGGGAAAAGTCTGCGTATTGAACGGGACGTGACCCATGGCACCACCCGAAAAGTCATTATGGAGCACGAAGGCGATGTCCATCCGCAGATACTGATCGAGGGTGAGGACGGTGAAATCAAAGCTCTGTATCCCATTCCCGAAAAGGCCATCGTCGAGGTGGATGAAGGGCAGAACATAAAGGCGGGAACGCGTCTTGCGCGTTGCCTCAGGGAAGTGGAGGGCACGCAGGATATCACGGGCGGACTGCCTCGTGTAACCGAGCTGTTTGAAGCCCGCCGGCCGTTTGATCCCGCAATTCTGAGCGAAATCGACGGAACGGTTTCCTTCGGAGAGCAGAAACGCGGATCGCGCGAAGTCATCGTAACCAGTCACGACGGTAAAGACGAACGGAAATACAATGTTCCGTTCGGTAAACACCTCACCGTTCAACCGGGTGATCATATGTTCGCGGGAGAACCGCTTACCGACGGTGCCATCGATCCGCACGATATACTTCGCATTAGCGGAGTCGGAAGCTTGCAGAAGTATCTCCTCAACGAGATCCTCGAAGTTTACCGGATGCAGGGTGTGAAGATTAACGATAAACATATCGAGGTCATCGTACGTCAGATGATGCAAAAGGTAAAGATAGTCGATCCGGGTGATACCCGTTTCCTCGAAGGCGATCATGTCGATCGTATTATTCTTAATAAGGAAAACCAAAATCTTGCCAATATGGTGGTTATAACGAGCAAAGGCGATTCGAAATTTAAAAGCGGCGAACTTGTCGAGAAAAAAGCGGTGCGTGAAAAGAACAGCGATCTAAGGAAAAAATCCAAGAAGGTTGCCGAGTACCGCGACGCGGAACCGGCGACGTCCGAACCGGTATTGCTCGGTATCACGCAGGCATCGCTCTCGACAGACAGCTTCATCTCCGCGGCGTCGTTCCAGGAGACCACAAAGGTTCTCACCGAAGCTTCTATCGAGTCTAAGATCGATCGCCTGCACGGTCTCAAGGAGAATGTCATTATCGGAAAGCTGGTGCCCGCAGGTACCGGACTCAAACGCTACCGCAGCATTCTGGTAACGCCGACGGAAGGACCGGAAGAACTGGAAGAAGTAGCGGCGGTAACCGAAGAAGTTGTGGAAGAGAAAGTGACGACATAAAGTACTGGCATAGTGATGTACCTCTTCCGTTGTAATTTCATCGAAGAAGTCGGCACGTTCGTCCGGAAACATCTCGTTCAGAATGTTCTTCTGTTCCCGCTGCGGCAATAACGGAACGGTCGTCGCCTTCGATGTGTTCAAATACTTCCACCGCTTTTTCGTCATCGAGATTTTTGAAGATATTGACCTTCTCTTCATCATACTCAAGAGTTTGGATTATTTCGGCGATATCTGCTGCGTGGATTTCTTTGAGGATGTCTTTTTAAAAATTTCCCGATAGTTGCAATACAATCCCGGGTGCGTTCCCGTTTAAATGCGCAGGGTGGAAGCGACTCACGTATATAGGCGCCGTACTGTTTGGTGATCAACCGTTTGTCGAGACATAATACAACGCCGCGGTCGGTGTGTGTACGTATCAACCGTCCGAATCCTTGCTGCAGGCGCATCGCGGCGACGGGAAGTTGAAATTCCATAAAAGAATTTTTCCCTTCCTCGGCTAATCGCTGCGACCTTGCCTCGACGATCGGATCGTTCGGTACGCTGAACGGCAGGCGCACGATGATCACCAGACTCAAACTCTCACCGACTACATCGATGCCGTCCCAGAACGATGCGGTTCCGAATAAAACCGAGCTTGTTTCATCGCGAAAACGTTCGAGTGCGATTGCACGCGATGATTCGCTTTGTGAAATGCACTCAAACCCCATATCCTCAATCCGGTCCCGTGTTTCATCGAATGTCGTTCGCAACATACCGTGTGAAGTAAAAAGGATTAACGCGCGTCCTTGAGATGCGGCAACGGCATCGGGGATAATTTCGGTAACGATTTTTTGATATGAGAATGCCGTGGGATCGGGTACATCCGTTGGAACAAGTAATAGTGCATTCTTATCATACGGAAAGGGTGAATCGAGCAGCGTTGTTGTTTGTCTATGTTGTTCGAATGCATCGAGTCCGATTGAGCTTGCAAAGAAGTCGAATTTCTTCCCGGGTGCAAGCGTTGCGCTCGTAAAAATAATCGTCTTCACTTGTTCATATAAGAACGGTCCGAGAAAATCATCGACGGTCAACGGAGCGCTCCGGAAACTTATAATATCGGCGGATGGGGGGACTTCAATCCAGCGTATATCGTCTTCATCGTCGTTGAACAGTACCTCAAGTCCCCTGCTTAATTGATTAATCTGCTCCCGGTAATACTGAATCTCTTTTTTTATACGGATCAACTCCTCATGTTCTTCCACCCGGGAAAATCGCAGCTGGAAACCGTATAATTCATTTCCGAGTGTATCGAGAAGTGATGAAAAATTTGCGAGTTCATTATTCCGTATGTCCGTCATATCGGACGTTTGCAGCCACTCGTTGCCATACGATTGTTTTACCGTATATGCGGGATGCGGAGTGATGGTCTGCTGAGCAATGGGAAGTATTCGATCGAAGAAATAGCGCATACTCTGTATCGATGAAGAGACCGTTTGCTCGCATTTTGCAATTGCGCGGGAATATGCCGTTCTCTCTCCCTGGCCGGTGGGAAGGTGTTTTTGATACCCGCGTATCTTTGTCAGAAATCCGTCATCCGCATCGGGATTATAAATTCTGGTCAGAAGATTACGGGTCGCTATGGGATTTACCGTTACCGAGAGTGCATCGGTGACGGCATTTTCAAACTTGTGCGCTTCATCTATAATGAGACGTGAATATTCCGGCAGGATGGATGCGTACCCGTCGCTTTGCGTTCGCAGAACGAGATCGCTCATTAATAAACTATGATTGGTTATCAGGATATGCGCTCTCGGGATACGTTTACGGTCTCGAATAAAAGCGCAATCGTTGTAATACCGGCAGGATTCGTACAGACACAGCGTGGTGGAGACTTCAACCTCGCGCCAGAGTTTCGGCGACGGCTCAAACGGCAAATCGCTTCGCTGTCCGCTTCGCGATCCGGGCGCCCATGATTGAATATCTGCAAGCTGCTTTTGTTCTTTTCCGGTCAGGGTAAACGGGAGCTGCGCCGATTGTCCCTGCAATCGGTCAAGACATATATATTGCTGTGCGCCTTTTACAACGACTGCTTCAAATTCAAAGTCGAACAATTCATGTAAGACCGGTATGTCCTTCTGCCAGAGT
>PWJF01000173.1 GCA_003560935.1 Ignavibacteriales bacterium | reverse complement strand
CCTCCACTTCTTCTTTTATAAAATTCATCGATTGGTTGAGTGTTTTTAACAGTTCGTCATCGACACCTTTTTCTTTAATCGATGCCGCGATTTTGTTGAGCGTGCGTAGATGCAGGAGTACTTCTTCGTGCTCCTGTATGAACATCGCTATTGGATCTATTTGACGGATCGCCGGTTGTGCCATTACTTAATGCCAATTCAGTCGGTGGTAATTAAAGACTTATTATTCTGAATATACAAAAAATTTATGATATTTATCAACTTTAGGTTTAGAAAAAATGTGTGCACAAAAAGCAAAGATATTTTTACCACTGAGGACACTAAGAAGGCACAAATAACACAGAGGATTTTTTATTATTTATTGAAGTTCATTCATCTTTGTGACCTTTGTGCCTTCTTTGTGGTCTTGTATATTATTTTAATTATATATAATCATCCATAGCAGAACGAATCTCCTCCTCATTCATCCCGAAATAATGCCCGAGTTCGTGAAAAACAGTTGTGAGCACCTGATGACGTAATTCCTTCTTTGTTTTACAGAACCGTTCTATGTTTCGCTGAAATATCTGTATCCTGTCCGGCATAACGGGAGTCATCCCGTACCATGCGCCACGCTCGGTTAACGGTATGCCGGTGTACAAACCGAGCAGTGATTTTCTCTCGGAAGCTCCCGCCCTTTCGAGGTCATCGTCGTGCGGCATGTCTTCAACAATAATTTCAACATTATCCAGGGCCATTTTAAAATGCTCGGGAAGCATGTGTAATGCTTCTTCGACAAGAGATTCGAATTCCTCTCGAGAAACTTTCATACAATTCCCTGATATACCGAAACGATTGAAGCAATTGCAATTACCGGGAGAAGTGCAGCTATAATGATCAGTATTGTAATGAGAACAGCGGTAACGGAAATTCCCGTTAATAACCGAATACCGATATAAAGCAAGACTATCGACCAGACGACAAGTAATGCGTCTAAACCTACGATTATTCCCCAGACTACCGGGTTAATCGCAAACGGCGACGGCTCATTGGTAAATAAATATATTCCGAAAATACCTACTTCCGCCGGGAAGATAAACAGCACCGACACAATAACGGGAAAACCTGCATATGATACAACCGCACGAACCTCACGATAAATCACGGCTATTTTCCGTATTTGCAGTGATACGAATGCGACTAATGATAGCAGCATAATTATAACAATTCCGGTAAACGGTCCGAGGATAAGTACAAGTACAAGAAGAACCTGGAGATCATCTATCAATAGTCCTATATTCGCGTACCAGAACACAAATGCTACATACGCCAGACCAAATATCATCTGAAGCGGAAACACATAATTCTTTTGTTGCGCAACGATAATTCGCTGCATCGCTTTTGTGGGAGATTCAATCAACATCCATAATGTTTGAAATAAATGGAGCGATGCGACGCGATCCTGTATGTATCCGCCGCAGGAAATGCATGTAACGTTGAGCATCGGGTTACCGGTATTACACACCGGACAGACACGTATGTCATCTATTCGTCGGCTCATGACACAGGCTCAAAAAGTGCGGTAAAGTGCCGGAGCATGGGTGCTTCGTACGTTATTGTATATCCCTTTAATGATTGCCGCCGTTTGAACATTTCTATGATCACTTCAACGACATAATCGATGTGACTCTGTGTATACACTCTTCTCGGTATTGCGAGGCGAACAAGCTCCATCGATGCCGGAATGAACTCACCCGTCTTTTTATCCTTTTTGCCGAACATTACGCTGCCGATCTCAACAGCCCGGATACCTCCCACACGGTACAACTCGCAAACGACCGATTGACCCGGATATTGTTCCGGTGGAATATGCGGTGCAAATTCGCTGGCATTTATATAGATTGCATGTCCACCCGGCGGTTGAAGGATCGGTACTCCTGCAGCGATTAATTTTTCACCGAGATATTCGACGGAACGCAGTCGATACCGGAGATAATGTTCGTCAACAACCTCGACAAGTCCCTGTGCAATAGCTTCAAGATCACGTCCCGATAATCCGCCGTAGGTCGGGAACCCCTCGGTTACGATAAGAATATTCCTGGCTTGTTGTGCGAGTTTCTCATCGTTCATGGCGAGAAAACCTCCCATGTTAACGAGTCCATCTTTTTTTGCACTCATCGTACACCCATCGGCAATTGAGAATATCTCCTGTGCAATGTCCTTGACGCTTTTATCGGCGTATCCTTTTTCCCGAAGTTTTATGAAATATGCATTCTCTGCAAACCGGCATGCATCCAGGAAGAATGGAATGTTATAATTGTGCAGTGCATTCCGTACGGCGCACAGGTTCTCCATCGAGACCGGCTGTCCCCCACCGGCATTGTTTGTAATGGTCATCATTCCGATCGGTATGTTTTCCGGTCCGGTTTCTTTGATAAAATTTTCAAGTTTCTCAATATCCATATTCCCCTTGAAGGGATACAGTGAGTTGGGATCTTTACCCTCATCGATAACGAGATCGACCGCTTCAGCGCCTGAATATTCAATGTTGGCGCGTGTCGTATCGAAATGTGTGTTATTCGGTACCGATTTACCGGTTCCTCCTAAAATGGTGAACAGAATCTTTTCTGCAGCGCGACCTTGATGCGTTGGAATGATATACTGGTAACCGGTAATGTCTTTCACCGATTTTTCAAATGAATAAAAGCTCCGTGCACCGGCATAGGATTCGTCTCCGTCCATTATTCCGGACCACTGTTTAGCGCTCATTGCAGCGGTTCCGCTGTCGGTTAAAAGATCGATAAGGACATCGTCGGCATGAAAGAGAAATGGATTAAAACCGGCATCTTTTAGAATGCGCTCCCGTTCTTTTTCGGTTGTGAAACGTATAGGTTCGACTGATTTAATTCTGAACGGTTCGATTATTGTTTTCATCATTCTAAATTGCATTATTATGTGTGTGAGGAGTATTTGATTTTTGTAAAATACAAAAAAAATTATTTAATTACACGAACTTGATTATTTCACGATTATCATTATACTATAATGTCATTCGTCACACACTATATTTGGATATATAACTAATGTACACAAAACCCATACAACATTATTATCCCGAAGATGTCAGTCATTGCTTCGGGTGCGGTCATCGTAACGAACATGGTCACCAGATACAAACATATTGGGACGGGAAACGGTCGGTTACTCATTACACTCCCGGGCCATATCATACAGCCATACCCGGCTATGTTTATGGGGGACTCATTGCATAGCCGGGTATGATATGGCCCGGGAGTGTAATG
>PWJF01000229.1 GCA_003560935.1 Ignavibacteriales bacterium | reverse complement strand
ATTGCAGTTCTTTTTTAAGCGTTGCAAGAATATCCCGCTGATCATCAACACATACTATATTCGGTTTAGCCATTGGTTACTCCTGTAGGAATTGTAATTGTAAAAACAGTATTACCGGGCCGGCTATCGACCGCAATCTTTGCACCATATCCGTAGAGAATCCGCTGCACAATGGTCAAGCCCAAGCCAAGACCGAAGGATAATCCCTCTTTTTTAGTGGTCACGTTCGGTTGAAAAATACTATCTTTGATCTCAGCCGGGATACCGGGTCCGGTATCTTTCACCGTCACGATAATTTTATTCTTTTCCAGGGCTGATGTTATTTCAAGCATCGGATCGACCGTCTTCGCATTCATCATGCTTTCGCATGCGTTTTTAATCAGATTAGACCAAACCTGTATAAGTTCACCGGCATTAGCAATAATAGAAGGTAGGGTTGAAAAATGCAAGTCCACGTTGATTCGGCGAAGATCACTTTGCAACAACGTGAGTGCTTCTCTGATCGTTTCGTTAACGTCCACCATCTGATCCCGCCGTTCCCGTTGAGCGCCGAGTTCCTTTACCGATTTGACGACATGCGTTGCATGTTGTGAAGCAATCAACATATCTTTAATTGTAGCGCCGGTTTCCCAGTAGTCGCTGATGATTTTTGCAAACTGTTCGAGTTTATCACCAAATTTCGTAAGATCCGATTCAGGAATGCTTGTCTGCGCAAGCGTTTCCGCCGCATCGTCAGTGAGTTTAAATATGGAGAGATACCGTTTCTGCCGTGCTCTGATTTCATAATTCGAAAGCGTTCGACCTTCCTGAATGCCTGTCCGGAAGTAGTGTAACATATCCGGGCTGTGAGAGTCGATTATTTCGGCAATTTGTTCTCCAAGCCATCGTGAGTTTTTCTGGAGGACAGCAATTGCATTGTTCAGTTCATGTGCGATGCCCGCCGCCATCTGCCCGAGTGAAGCGAGCTTTTCCGATTGGATAAGCTTCTTTAATGTTTTCTCCTTCTCCGCGCCGATGTCCATCATGCGCGTCTGTCTGAAGGTAAGCTCGTTAACGATGACGGGCAGAAATTGTTCGGACATGCTTGCATTTCCACCTGCGAGATAGATGGCATCTTTGTAGCCGATATATGCGAGTTCGGAATCCTCGAGCGCAATAATATTTGTCATTGTTTTCGATATGGAAAAAAAACTATTGACGCCGACAAACATGTACGGAGTCGCGATGAAGAATTCAACTTCACTTCCATCGGGATTGACTCCGAATCCACGCACCTTTCCCTTCTTTACCAGAAACAACCGGTCGTTGAACTGATCCTGGCGGAAAAGATAATCACCTTTTGCAATTTTGATGACCCGTTTCGGATCGGAAAAATAAATATCGATTAGAAACTGTGTGTGAAAATTTTTTATAAATTTACTCATAGTACATCAATGATATCCGCTAAAATGTAGAGATAGACGTATGCGAACGTTAAACCGACAGCCCCGATAATGATTCCCATCTTCAGCATATCAATAGTTTTGAAGAACCCGGAACCGAAAGCAAGCGCATTCGGCGGAGTACTGATCGGCATTGCCATGCCGAGCGAGCATGCAAACGTTACCGTTAGTACAATATACCGCAAGCCGCCGATTTCATACAATCCGGGAAGACTTGTTCCTAATGCAACCATGATCGGCAGCAGGAGATTCGCGGTTGCGGTGTTCGAAATAAAGTTCGACATGATAATGGTGATGATACAGGCAAACGCCACAATCAACATCGGTGCAAAGTTTCCGAACGGTATGCTCGAAACAATGCTCTCCGCAAGACCGGTGCGTTCAAGTGCGAGACCGAGTGCAAGTCCTCCTGCCACCAACCAGAGAACATCCCAGCTAATATTCCGTAAATCGTCTTTATTGATGATGGTCGTGAGCGAAAAAACGGCAACCGGTATGAGCGCCACAATATATGCATTCATACCGTGCAGAAAATCGAGCAGCCATAAACCGATCGTGACAGCGAAAGTGCAATATACGACAATTGCTTTCCAGTTCTTGAGGAATTTCCCCCCGATTTTCAGATCGATGGTTTCGGTTTCGATGGGGTAAAGGCGAAGCAGAATAAACCACAGGAACGCCATCATGATAATAACGAATGGCAATGCAAACGCCATCCACTGACCGAAACCGATCGCATATTCACCGGTAAGATACCGCACACTGATGGCATTCGGCGGCGTTCCGATGATGGTGCCGATTCCTCCGATATTCGCTGCAAACGGCACTGCAAGTCCGAACGCGATTTTTCCGCGGTCGTTCAATTTGAATAATCCGAGGACGGGTACAAGGAGTGCAAGCATCATAGCGGTTGTTGCGGTGTTGCTCATAAACATCGAGAACAGAGCGGTGATCCCCATAATCCCGATCAGCACATACTTCGGATTATTGCCGAACGGCCGGAGTAATACATTCGCGAGGTTGAGATCGAGACGGTACTTTGTTGCCGCCATTGCAAGAAAAAACCCGCCCAGAAATAGCATTATGATGGGAGATGCAAAGGTTCCCATTATATCCTGATACTGTATCAGAGTACCGAAAGCCGATTCTTCAACTCCCGTCTGAAAGAATATAAAGCTTTGATTTGAAACAGTAACGAGCAGCAGAACCATGATCATTATCGAGGTTGCATAAATCGGTACCGGTTCAAAGATCCAGAAGAGCGCTGCCAGTATGAAAATGGCGATGACGCGATGCTCAACAATGGTTAAATCCTCAATCGGGATTAATCCGGTAGGCATTACCCAGACAATGAGCGGAATGATAATTGCGAGATACAGTTTTAATCTTTTATTCATTTTTACGCATTAATATGAATAAAAAAAAACGATAAATCAACTGCTGAAAATGGATAAAATAATTCTTATTATTACATATGCGGACCGACGCTATTCTTGAGTACGCATTAAACATTCTGAGAAATTTGCAGATTCACTAAGGAGGTATACCATGTGTAAACGAAGTAATTCACGAACGCTCGTCATATTACTTCTCATAATTGCCGCACCCATACTCGCATTAATTACCATCTGGTTTTTTATTCTTCATTCTCCAGAACCGATCGCCATTACCATGGATCAGCCTAAAGTAATTGCCGAAGGATTCAGCGGCACCTTAAGCTCGATTTATCTTATGAACCTTGACGGCACCGACCGGCAGCGGCTCTTTAACGGCAGCATGCCCGATGTTTCACCCGACGGAGAACGGCTCGCATATGTGGATCATGAGGATGGCGGGTGTCT
>PWJF01000344.1 GCA_003560935.1 Ignavibacteriales bacterium | reverse complement strand
CCGACACCGCCGCCTGATATGTTTATTCCGGAATCATCAAACAGGTCGACCAACAACAACGGTCGTTCCGAGACAAGATCGCCGCTCCGGAATCCCCGGTCATCGAGATACATTGCAATATCCGGACCTTCTGTATCGGGAGTTACGGTCGTATCGATACCGCCAAGTACAATATCTCTGCTGAACCCCCTTCCATCGGATCCGTTCTCCCAGAAATAAAGAGCGATCCGACCCGCCCCTCCTTCGTGACTGATATCTTTCGGGACTACAAAGGTAGACGAATACGATCCCTGTGTTACGGAACTTTCACCGCGAAAGATTACATAACCGGACATTATAAACGTATGATTAACCCACCGGGGTTTTGATATTCTTACCTTCTTATCGGAATCGTACACAACGACAAACATCCTGCCGTTAAAATCGTCTAAAGGCGTACCGTCGGCTTGCCGTATCATTCCCTCGATAGTGACTTTTTGAAGTGCCTTTAAATTAACCGTTTCATTCACCGTTTCGCCATTGATCGACCTGACAGACGCATCATAGGACGGGATGTGCAGTCGTACTGTGGGATCTCCTAAAATTAGATATTTAATCTCATTGACACCTGAGCGTATTTGTTTTGCCGAAAAAAGAGCATTCCCAATACGAGGATATTCTCCGTTCGAATCCGGATTTAATAAATTAGAGTAATATATATTATTAAATTGCGCGTTATCAGACGCCCACACTATTCGTGACGCCGACACAACAGCAATAGCTCCTCCCTGCTCTCTGCTTACCAAAAGCTCTGCACCGCTTTGTTCACGGGGATCGTCAAATCGTGAAAAGTCACACGTCGCCGCGGTAATAAATGTTAAACGATCACGATTGTTGAGTTGAGGAATTGTAGTTTCCTTTCTAAATATCCACTCATACGCCCATACAGCCGGGTTGCCGTGCCCCGTCCAGTTCATGATCAGTGTTCCCCGATTGAAACTGTTCACTATAGCTTTGTTAACCTCGGGCATTCTTCTGCCGAGTGCCGTATTTTCAGCCGGATACTGTATCATATATATTTTATTTTTCTCAAATGCATCCGGTGTAAAGTTTTGTGCAAGATCTTCCGTCTGCAGCGTATGAATTGGTCCGTCATCCTCACCCCGTCTCGTCAGACCGTCGTCTGCAAGATACGTTATCAGGTTACGCCACGGACCGAATTCCGAATTTGTTTCATATTGAATGATCTTATCTACCAGAATGCGTGCATCACTCTGATTGATAGCATTTAATCTTCCTATCGCAAGCGATGGTCGTCTCGATCCCGGCGAAAATTGCACAAAGAAATCGTCCGATGTGTAGGTATTAATCTGATTCAAAGACGCGTATGCGGGGGATACCAAAGATTTATCTTCGCCCTGATGAGTCGGAATAAAATTCTCTCGCTGTCCGAGATGCCTCCGGTAATCGAATGAACCTGCACCGAAGAGAAGTACATACCGTGGTTTTGTCTGCCATGACTCGTATGCATGATACAAAAAGTCTCGAATAGCCGACGGGTCTTCCAATCCGCCTGAATATTCATTATACACATGTTTTACGTTGACAACGGTTGTTGACAATTTATTGGGTGTGAACGATTCGCGATGTTGCTTTAACCGTTCTGCCTCATCGAGGAATTCCGGATGAGTAATGATAATAAAATCTGAACCGTCGGCGATTCCGCGGATATTCGAATTATCAACCGGTTCAATTCCGTTTACTATCCGGTAACCGTTGGGTGCCACGGCAGTATATCGAGACGGTTGTCCGCTCTGTTGCTGCCGTTGAAATTGTATTGATCCTCCTCCGATCGTGGCATTAGTAATTCGCATTATGGAAGCATGATCGGTAACATCGTATGCAATAATTGATGATGAGGTAAATCCCTGCACGTTGTATCGAACTACACCAGTCGTATCGGGAGAAGAAAATTGCAGGTAGTCATCGAGCGGTTCAAAACGTCGCGGATAATGAATCTCAAACCATTCGAGAAAACCCTCGGATTGAGCGCCTGCTTCATATTCAAATCGTAATGTACTGCGGTTCTCGGTGAGCGGACCCGTTCGAGTCATTATAGTTGTGGGTCCCCGTGCCGCATAGTTTCCGACTTCCGTTATGAGCGAAACACCGGGAATATTGATAGTCCCGAGATCTACTCCCTCATCCTGAAACCGGAATCTCGTTTGGTTCGGTGCGCGTGCGGCAACCTGTACGCGATATTGTATGGGAACATTAACAGTGTGAGTATATCCATGCAGCATGTTGGTGAAAACCGTAACGCTTCCCGGAGAAAAGGATTCTCCCATCCATTCTTTACCCGAACCGAGAAGATTAATTTTCGGATCGCGATGGACTATTCGTGACATAAAATACTGGGGAGAAATCGGGTCGGAGTCGGGCTCCGATACCGACGGTGCATCCTGCATTCTTTTGCCGCTCTCTCCACCATATGTTAAGAAATAGGTGTTCTTTCCGGTATAATAATTATACTGATGTTTGTATAAGCGAGAATCAAAATCGTAATCCCATAATGTTGTACCGATGCCGTAAAAAACTATATAGTCTCCGGAATCGAATGAGCCGTTTGCTTCATCGTGTACATAAATCGCGATCTCGACAAGATCTTCAGGACGGTGTTCTGTAATATCTTCCGGCAGCATTCGCCCGCCGTTGCCGTACATTTTCAGCGTACTCGGATCTATTGTATTAATCGGAATACCGGCCTCCTGTAGAGTCGATGCATCAATTCGGTACATACCATCCGATTCCACGGTGATGCGGTACCACGGACCATCAGAGAGAACACTGTTCTGATGCGACACAGGTTCAGCCCGGAGACCGTCCATCCGCAGAAGGGATTCGGGTACAACAGAAACCTGGTCTATATTTATTACGGTATTGCGAAAAGAGTTATATGTATACTCATCTATTGCGCCGAAGCTGCCGCTATCAAAAGAAACTCGCACAACAATGCGAGTGTGGATTTGTATCGTACTGCCGTCGCGTGAGAATTGTATAGGGTGTAGTCGGAGTGTTCCCAATACAACACCACGAACTTCACCGATATCATATATATCCACAAGATCCTGATCCACATCGGTGCGAATATCAATACCCTGCGTCGTCCGGAACAATTCTCCGTCTTCGTCTTTTTGTATATCGCCCAACGGTGGTATACGTACACCACGTACACTACGATAATCGGTCTGAATCGCCTTAATCGATGGTCTACCGTCA
>PWJF01000011.1 GCA_003560935.1 Ignavibacteriales bacterium | reverse complement strand
TGATATTTTTATTCTGTATACGGATAATGGGGGTTCAAGCTGGGAATGGCAGCATATGAATCATGGCAGAAGATATACGTCAGTTCATTTTATAGATGATACAATTGGTTGGGTTACCGGAGACTCCGGTTTATTGCTTTTTACGGATAATGGGGGACACATCTGGCAGGAGGTAGAAATAGATATTGATGCAGATCTCATTGACGTTGCGTTCGTAAATTTAAACAGCGGTTGGGTTGCGGCACGTGATGGCACAATTGCAACGACAAATGATGGCGGCACTACCTGGGAAGTTAAGAAAATAAATATCTACAATGAAACAACATCACTTGGTATCATTTCGGATAATTCTGCCTGGCTTACTGGTCAAGGCTTTTTTATTGCTCGCACGAATGATACAGGAGAAAAATGGAATATAGTTTCACCCGAATTAAAGGTAACAAGTTCTAATTTATTCGACGTTCATTTTATAAATGATCATTTTGGTTGGGCGGTCGGTGAAAAAGGGATAATAATGCGGACCACAGATAGCGGAGAAAACTGGGAATTGATAGAAAGTGGAGTAAGCCAAAGATTAAATTCCATATATTTTATCAATAAAAATGTCGGTTGGATCGTGGGGACAAACGGATTGATATTGCGTACGAATGATGCCGGGAATAGCTGGTATACCGTAGATGGAAATACAAGCGCTCATCTGTATCAAGTAGTTTTTTTAAATAATGATATCGGTTGGATATTAGGAAGCGACGTATACCTATATACTAAGGATGGTGGTGAAAATTGGGAAATTGTCAATGGTCCAAGGTATACTAACAATATGTACTGGATAAACATTAATGTTGGATATCTTACAGGTCGTTGTTCCTATGTAACGAAAGATGGCGGATCGACATGGGAAGAGATTTTTAGGTGCGGAGATTATTTTAATATGAAAATATTTTTCGTTAACGAATCGGATGGATGGATAACAGGTGTTGATTGGATTGCTCATAGCAATTATGAGGGTATAATTTATGGGACAAATGATGGAGGGAAAACATGGGGTGTACGTTATACATATTTACAAACAGGGTTACTCGGAGTACAATTTGTTACACCGGAGGTTGGCTGGGTGATTGGAGATCGTGGGGTGATACTCAGAACAATAGATAAGGGGCAGAATTGGGTGCGGGAAAACAGTAAAACGTCGCGTCGGATAAATGCGCTTTTTCTCCTTGATAATAAGCGGGGATGGGCAGTGGGGAATGGTGGTATGATATTGGAGGCACAATTATTCGATGTGCCGGATTATAAACCAGAGGAAAATATTCTAAGCGATTATATTTTATATCAAAATTATCCCAATCCGTTTAATCCAATTACAACCATCGAGTTTTCTCTGCCGGAACCGGAATATGTAATTTTACGAGTATATGATGTTCTTGGCCGGTTAGTAGACACGCTGATTGATGAGCCGCGAGAAGCGAGAATACACACAGTAGATTTTAGCGCACGGAATTTGTCAAGCGGTGTATATATTTACCGGCTGATCGCAGGAGGAACGGTGCAATCAAAAAAAATGGTGTATATACAATAGACTTAACCTAATAATAAACCATATATCACAATAGAGTATATATTATTGTAATTTTTGAGTATGTCCCGCAAAACCGAAATACTCCTTATCATCCTCTTCGACTTCCTCGCCATTAACCTGGCATGGGTGTTGTACTACTACCTGCGCGTCGAAAGCGGTATGATTCCGTACAGCCTGCGGCCGGATTTTCTCTATCCGATGCTTGCGATCTGTATATTCTGGTTCCTCGTATTCTGGTTTTTCGGTCTGTACCGCCCGTGGTACGCAAAATCGCGTGTCGACGAGCTGTCGAATATTGTCAAAGCGATAAGCGTCGGGGCGGTGATTATATTTCTGATTATCTTTCTTGATGATGAGACGCACTGTAAGGCGCAGATAGAGTCGCGAAATATGCTTGTTGTAAAATTGAATTAGTATAAACAATTATTAATGAATGATATGGCTAAGAAAAACTATTGTATAAACAAATACGCGGTAGTGGATGAGAATGTAGAAATAGGTGAAGGAACGAAAATTTGGCACTTTACCCATGTTCAATCCGGTGCGATGATCGGAAAGAATTGTATTCTCGGCCAGAATGTCAATATCGGTAAGGATGTTCGGATCGGGAATAACGTTAAAATACAGAATAACGTGTCGGTCTATACCGGAGTCGAGGTAGAGGATGATGTATTTCTTGGTCCCAGTTGTGTGCTTACAAATGTTACTAATCCTCGGTCTCAGGTGGTACGCCGAAACCTGTATGAAAAAACGCTTATCCGGCGGGGAGCTACAATCGGTGCGAACGCAACGATCGTATGCGGTGTTGAGCTGGGTCGCTACTGTTTTATCGGCGCCGGAGCCGTTGTTACGAAAAGTGTCCCCGATTATGCACTCATGATCGGAAACCCTGCCCGCAGGAAGGGGTGGATGAGCAGGCACGGACATCCGTTAAATAAGCCCGATGAGAAAGGAATCTTTATATGTCCCGAATCGGGATTACGATATCGATTACACAATGAGAATGAACTACGGTGCCTTGACATAGATGAAGATAACCCGCTGCCCGATGAATTGGCAGGGGGAAAATCAAAATATGGAGTTTTCCGAAAGGAATCGAAGAATTTATGAATAATTTTTAATGTTTCTATAGATAATTCCTATGCCCCGCAAAACCGAAATACTCATAATCATCCTCTTCGACTTCCTTGCCATAAATCTGGCATGGGTGCTTCACTATTACCTTCGCGTCGAAAGCGGAATGGTTCCGTACAGCCTGCGGCCCGACTTCCTGCTGCCGATGTTTGTGATCTGTGTATTTTGGTTTCTGGTGTTCTGGTTCTTTGGTCTGTACCGTCCATGGTATGCCAAATCCCGTGTCGATGAATTATCGAATATTGTCAAAGCGATCAGTGTTGGTGCAGTTCTTTTGTTCTTGATCATTTTTCTTGACGATGAAACACGGGGTGGGGCTCCCGTAAGTTCGCGGTTGCTAATCGTAGGATACTGGTTTGCCCTGATTGTTTTTGTCGGCACCGGACGCATGATCGTACGCACCATCCAGCATAAACTCCTTGAAAAAGGTATCGGACACCGGCGTACGATAATCGTCGGCGATACAAAACGCGCCCGTGAACTGCTCGAACTTGTCCGAAATCATCCGGCGCTCGGGTATTCGGTCGTCGGACTCGTGACACAGAAAAAGAGTCCCGATACTAACGAAGATTACGGTATC
>PWJF01000232.1 GCA_003560935.1 Ignavibacteriales bacterium | reverse complement strand
TTCCTTTTACGCGCCGTTCGCAACATATACAGCAATGCCGCAACGCCCGCGCGGTTATCGGCGCCGAGAATCGTCGTCCCGTCGGAGGTTATAACACCGTCTTTTTTAACCGGCTTTAATTCTACGGTCGAACGGACGGTATCCATATGCGCGGCTAAAATGATTACCGGCATGCCGGGATCGGTCTCTTCGGGGATGCATAATAAATTTCCGGTTTGACTTTCTTCTACGGGGATTGGCTGCTCGACAATATGAATATTAAGAGGTGCAAGTTGCTTTTTAATATAATCTGCGACTCTTTTTTCTTTTAAGGATGTGCCTTCGATTGCGGCAAGAGTACAGAAATCACGAACAAGTTCATCGGTTTCAATATATTTCATCGTACTAAAATAATAATGCGGTACTATTAATGCAATTATTTCCGGAGCTTTTCGTATATTCATTAATCATGGAAAACAATCACGCTATTCGAGTAGAAAATCTCACGAAATTGTATACACCGCGTCGTAAACCGGTGGTACACGCGCTGCGCGGGATTTCATTCTCGGTCGAACGGGGAACCATTTTTGGATTACTCGGGCCCAACGGCGCCGGAAAATCTACAACGATAAAAATATTGACGACGCTCACTCCTCCCTCGTCGGGCACTGCAACGGTAAACGGTTATGATTGCGTCAACCAGCCGCTTGAAACCAGGCAATCGCTTGCAGTGGTATTGCAGCAAAATGCATTCGAATTATATCTGACCGTACTCGGTAATTTACGAACCTATGCTCGATTCCACCATATTCCCGGTCCTGAAGCCAACCGGCGAATTACCGAGGTGCTCGATCAGTTCGGTCTGTACGATGAACGCCACACACATGCTATCGATCTAAGCGGCGGTATGCGCCGCCGGCTGCAGGTCGCCAAGGCATTTTTAAGCGGGAAACCGGTGGTTATTCTCGATGAAGCAACGACCGGTCTCGATCCTATCAACCGGCGCACCACGCTCGAAGCGATACGTCAGCAGGCATCGAAAGGTTCGACCATCGTCCTTACGACGCATTTACTGGATGAGGCCGAAGACCTATGCGACCGTCTGGTTATCATAAACCACGGTGAAATTATCGCGGAAGGCGACGTCGCTGAAATAAAACGGCTCGGCGTACCGGCATATACCATGAACTTAATTTTCAAACATATAACGAATAACACATTAAATTATCTCAACGATCAGAACCCGCTGCATCTCAAACATAATAAAACAACCGTCGACATTACCGTGCAGCGTTCACATCAGGAAATTCTCGATCTCATTAAAGAACTCGACCGGCAATACGGACTCATTCATTTTGAAGTTCATACCGCCGATCTCGAAGACGTATTTATAGATTTGTTATCCCAGCAAGCGGAGGGAAGAATATGAAATCGATCATGGCCGTAGTGTACCGCGAATATCTGCTGCGAACAACAAGCATGACCTGGTTGTTTTTCGATCTGTTCATGCCGTTGATCTATCTGCTCATTTTCGGTATCGGTTTCGACCGCGCCCTCTCCGACGGCATCATGACGGAGGGCACGTTAATCCCGTATAACGAATTCTTCCTCGGCGGAATCCTTGCAATGACGAGCTTCGGCATCGGGATGAATACATCGTACGGATTTTTCATGGATCGCGACAACGGGATCTTTTATGAGCATCTTACCTATCCCATGACGCGCGGTGAATTTCTTCTCGGAAAGGTACTCTTCAATTGTATCCTTGCGACCATGGCGGCGATCATTGCTCTCGGACTCGGGTCTCTCCTTCTCAATATTTCAATATCGATAAAACATCTACCGCTTGTATTCGTCGGAATTGTTGCCGGGACTGCCGGCTGGTTTTTCTTCCTGATGATATTCGCACTTCGCATCAGACGGAATGACATGTATAATACCATCATCAACCTGCTCTACTTTGTCATGCTGTTTGCATCCAGTCTTTTCTATCCCCTTGAGCTTCTCCCCGCATGGCTCAAAACAGCAGCTCTCATGAATCCGGTAACATGGCAGGCGGACTTTCTCCGCTATTTTACAATCGGCGTCGGCGACTTTTCACAGGTACTGCTGCAATCCGTTTACTTCATACTGTTTCTCGGCATTAGTTTTTATGCAGGAACTGTCATTATTCGTAAAATTTCATGAATTGACTTTCGAATCATTGATTTGTATACTGTAAGATTATAAAGTTTTAGGTAAGAACGATCTTTACGGCTTTTACTACATGAATCAAAGAAAACTATACCGAACCATAGAAAGCATTACACCGGAGAATTATTCCTCTGAAGAAGAATTGTTCGGGAAGATTATCAGTGAGATCATTAACAATGAACATATTAACATCAGCGGGGCGCGCATCTGGCAGCTCGACCCGCAAACTCGTTCATACAAATTGATCCATCAAAAGGGAGATATTGAACGCATTGAGGATGGATTTAAACTAAAGGTCAGTGAATATCCCCTGTTCCATGATATAGCCAATCATCGCTCCGTCATGGGGGTCGAATCTCACGATCGTTTACGGGCAATAGGAATCAAACAATACGCGGCGACCGGGGTAGGCGAAAAATTCAACTTGAACGGTTATATGCTGTATCCCTACATTCTTGCTTTCAATTCAGATAAATTTGATGAAGAACTGCTGGATACGCTGAATATTATCAGCGCGGCAGTGACCTCGTTCCTGAAGAGCCGAAGAATACAGCAGGAAAGCGAGGCAATGCAGCTTGAATTGAAGCAAGCCCGTGAAATTCAGACAAGCATTCTTCCACAACATGAGTATACATTCGGGAATTATCAAATATACGGAACAACCATTCCCGAAGCACATGTCTGCGGCGATTTCTTCGATTACGTAGAAATTGGACAGGAAGCGCGGCAGCTCGGTGTTCTGGTGGGTGATGCCGCCGGCAAAGGTATATCCGCCGCGGTTCAGGCTCTCTATATTTCCGGTGCATTGCGTCTCGGCGCCTCGCACCAGATTAAAAACTCGGCGATCATCTCGACGATCAATAATATGATCACACGAACGTTTCCGGACGAACGTTTTGCAACTCTCTTTTACGCTGAATTGTTTGATAACCAGAGCGGCTTGTGTGTGTACGTGAATGCAGGACACAACAGCCCGGTTTATTATAACGCTGAAACCGATACAATACGATATCTTGAAACGACCGGCGGCGTGCTCGGTTTAACACCAGAGCAGCACTACCTTGTCGAGAACATCAACATTAAAAAGGGCGATTTGCTTGTATTATACAGCGACGGTATTA
>PWJF01000127.1 GCA_003560935.1 Ignavibacteriales bacterium | reverse complement strand
TTTAATTCAGCATCAGGATTATTTTGACAGCAAGGTTAAGCCGTTCATTAATGACGATGATATTGTTTATGCCGGTAATTCGGGACCTGAGGAAAGGGATAAGCTTCTGGGTGAAGCGTATGCGCTTTTACATCCGATCAGTTTTAAAGAACCTTTTGGCTTAAGCGTGGTGGAAGCTATGATGTGCGGAACGCCGGTTATAGCATTCAACATAGGTTCCATGCCGGAATTGATTCGTAACGGAAAAACCGGTTTTTTGGTACATACCGTCAAAGAAGCAGTGGAAGCAGTCGATAGCATAAAATCTATCGACAGAAAACATTGCAGGGAGTGGACGCTCTCAAAATTCAGCAGGGAAAAAATGATAGAAGGATACCTTGATGTATATAAAAAAGTTTTGAATGTACAGCGAACATAAGTTATGGCAATAAAACCGGAATGAACTAACTTTAAACTTAATTGGATAGCACCATGAATGAAGGTACCTTAAAAAAGCCGTCGGTTAAAAGAAAAAAAACAAAGCTCGTACGCGACACTTCCCGTGTTATAACCCGGGCCCATATCCCTGTCAATATAGGGCGCATTCCTAAAATAATTGACAGAGTGATGAAGATGACAGAGGATGAAGCTGCGGTTGTATTGCATAATGTTAATTTTAATTTCTCCGACAGGCACAAAAAGATAGAGAACATTTTCATGGATAATTATAACAAGGTTTCTGAATATGTAATTCACAAAGAAAAGATAAGCAGCACAAAAAAACTTCTGATCGGCGCATATTTCACAATGGAATACTCTGTTGAATCTGCTGCTCTCTTCAATCCTTCTATTGTTCCGCATCCGGACCAGACAGATGTAGCGGCCGGCGGCCTGCGTTTTATTATGAGCCTCCGGGCCACCGGAGAAGGTCATATTTCATCTATTGTCTTTCGTACCGGGACTATCATGAGCAATGGCGCATTTCTTTTTGATCCACGAAGTGATTTTGTTGAAACTCCCAAAATTCGCCATGACGAGTTTTATGATCGTCATTTGTTTCAGCTCAAGTTGAAAGACATGAATGCGTGGAACGGAACAAGTGCCGGCGTGTTTGAGCAATTACCTGAACGGTTCACTTTCGATGAATTAAAAACAAGGGTTACGGGGCTTCTTCAGAGTCATAAACATCCGGTCAATGATGAAGCGATTAAAAATATATACTGGCTCGCCGATTCCAATTATTTTATAAAATTTGAAGCAGATCATGATATATCCGAACGTGTGATATTCCCCGTTTCAGAAAATGAACGCAGTGGAATTGAAGACGCACGATTTGTCTGGTTTTTCGATGATAACGGCGAAGTTACCTACTATGCAACGTATACTGCATACAATGGAGTGACCATTCTTCCGCATCTGTTAGTGACCAAAGATTTTCTCAACTTCGAAATTATTACATTGAATGGTAAGGCTGTTCAAAATAAGGGAATGGCCCTTTTCCCGCGTAAAATCAATGGGAAATATGTAATGCTTTCCCGTCTGGACGGGGAAAATAATTATATCATGTTTTCCGAGCATCTGCATTTCTGGCAGGAGGCGAAAATCATACAGGAACCCGCCAAGCCATGGGAATTTATGCAGCTTGGCAACTGCGGTTCACCGCTTGAAACAAGTGAAGGCTGGATTGTACTTACTCATGGCGTTGGAGCAATGAGACAATATTCCATAGGTGCAATTTTGCTTGATCTCGAAGATCCGTCAAAAATCATTGCCCGGCTCGAAGAACCGCTTCTCACGCCTAACGAGGAAGAACGCGAAGGGTATGTACCCAATGTGGTATATTCCTGCGGGTCGCTGATACATAATAACATACTGATTATTCCCTATGCAATGTCCGATATAACCTCAGCCATTGCTACTGTAGGAGTAAGAGATTTGATTGCCTGTATGAAACCATGTCGCTGACGTTGAAACGATCCTATAATAACATATTGAACCACGAAAACTCCAAGGCTCAAAGAAAGAATGCGAAAATAATTCTTCATTCATCCCTATCGTGTCCGTCGTGGAGGTATTAAATGTGGAGATTGAACACTCCCTGTTTGTTGTGCCTTTATACGTTTGCGCAGGTTGGAAAATGCACGTAGCTTAACAAGGCGTGGCTGCCGCCAACGGCTATCGGCTCTGCGAGACCGACATTAACAATCAGGGGGGAATCCTCGGGCGCAGAGTGGAGGTTATTATCTACGACGACAGATCCGATCCCGAACTCGCGGTCGAACTCTACGAATAGTAAATATTAACGGACATGATATTATAATCACAACTTATTTTAAACAGTGAGTGGGCGAACAAAACCTATGCTACGAGATAAAAGAAACAAACGCGACATGCATGCACTTAACGATGACGGCATGGTGTTATGTAACCCCCGCGACAAGGAGGCCGCTCATCGGGCAGAAGTGGAGGGTATCCTAACCGACGATTATGAATCGGTGACATGCCGGAAGTGGAGGATACTCCCTTCTTCATTGCAAGCGTGACCAAGATGTACATAGCGGCGGCTGTCCTGAAACTATATGAACGGAGTATTATAGATATTGATAAACCGATGTCGGAATACCTGCCGCATTCACTAATTCGCGGACTTCATGCACTGGGTGGAACGGATTATACCGGAGGGATAACAATACGGCATTTGTTGAGTCATTCTACCGGATTGCCCGCCTGGCTGGATGACCGTCCGAAAGACGGGAAGGGGATATTGGAACAGATAGATAAGGAAGAGGACCGTCCGATAAGTATCGAAGAGGCGATTGCGTTTGTGCGCGAGAAGCTTGTGTCGCATTTTCCTCCTCAGCAATTGGATGGCTCTCGTATTAGAGTCCGCTATTCCGATACCAACTTTCAACTGCTCATTGCCATTGTCGAGCATTCGATGGAGAAACCGGTGCACCGGGATTATGATGAACTGATATATCAGCCCCTAGGTCTGCGCCATACATTTCATCCCGGGCATCCGCCGGCGGAAACCGTACCGGAGCCAGCAACGTCCTGGGTCGGCGACAAGCCGTTTACTCAACCGCTGCTGATGCAATCATTCTGCGATCTTTATAGTACAGCGGATGATCTTTTTACCTTTATGCGGGCGCTAATTGGGGGAGAATATTTTCAGAATCCAAAGACGGTGGACCTGATGCAGCAGCAGTGGAATCGTTTCGGCTTTCCCCGCGATGACGGTGGCTGCTGTGCCGTACCGGTTTGTTCCGAAATTGCTTCGGGTTGAATATTTCGGAGCCCTGAGAACAATAATGCAT
>PWJF01000256.1 GCA_003560935.1 Ignavibacteriales bacterium | reverse complement strand
TCTCAACTTCATACTGAATACACAACTCAAGGCAAGAACCATGCAGGAATAATAGTAGTACATAGACAGAGATATTCAATCGGTGAACAAATCCATCGGATATTAAAATTGATTAGTAAAAAAACTGATGAAGATATGAAAAACAACATATTTTTTCTTTGATGTTCTAAAATTACTCGTTACATCCAGTTAATAGACATAAAGCTCCCAGAAATCTTTTTACTTATAGATCCAATCTCTTTAAATAGAATTTATTGAGTTAATAAACAGCTATTCTAAAGATAATAACAATTGAAATAAATATCGTTGACTTTCCTCACCCGGATATGTACATTATAATATATTTCTAAATTCCAAGCTACGAACATAAGGTACAGATATATGAAAAAACTATTCTTCATTATTTTATCACTCGCACTCATTAGCTGCACGGATGTTGCTAATGATGTTGCTGCCGACCGCGTTTATAGCGGCGCGGAAAATCTGATTGAGCATCATCTTGACTTGCTCGAGAATAAACGCATCGGGGTTATTACCAATCACACCGCTATATTTCCCGACGGCCGTCACCTTGTTGATGTCTTCCACGAACACGACGGCATAGAACTCACCGTCCTATTCGGCCCCGAACATGGGATACGCGGCGATGCAGACAGAGCGGTAGAGCACGGCAAGGATCCAACGACAGGACTCCCGGTATATTCATTGTACGGCGATACCAGAAAACCAACCCCTGAAATGCTCGAGGATATCGACGTACTTATCTTTGATATTCAGGATGTCGGTGCACGTTTTTACACCTACATCTCCACGATGAACAACGCAATGGAGGCCGCAGCGGAACAAGGTATTGAGTTCTTCGTACTCGACCGGCCCAATCCGATTACCGGTCTTTACGTCGACGGCAATATACTCGACCCTCAATTTCGTTCATTTGTCGGCATTCAACCGATACCGGTTGCACACGGCATGACCGTCGGCGAACTTGCATTTATGTTTAATGAAGCAGGTTGGCTGGAGAATAACGTGAAAGCAGACCTTACCGTAATCGAAATGGAAAATTATAACCGCTCAATGTGGTTCGATGAAACCGGTCTGCCCTGGATAAAACCCTCACCGAATATGCTGACCTTAAACACTGCTATCGTCTACACCGCGACTTGCTTCCTCGAAGGAACCAATATTTCCGAAGCAAGAGGAACCGAACATCCGTTTGAGTGGTTCGGAGCGCCGTGGATTGACAGCCGGACACTTGTTAAAACACTAAACAGTTACGAATTACCGGGTGTGCACTTCGAACCGGTTGAATACGTGCCGGGAGAAATTGTCGATGGTATTAGGATTTATCCCCCTAAATTTATGGGTGAGACTTGCTACGGAGCAGCCATGCGAATAACCGACCGCGATGCTTACCAACCGGTCCGCACGGGTGTATACATACTCTACACACTTGCATGGTTGTATCCCGATCTATTTGAATGGCGCAATCAGCGTATGGATAGATTGTGGGGTACGGATCGCATACGAACTGTGCTGCAGGAAGGAAATGATCCGGCAGAGTTAATTGAGGAATGGCAGGAAGGACTGGAACAATTCTTATCGATACGGCAAAATTATCTATTATATAATTAGAAACAATTAATATCATGACCGACAAACCGAAAAAGAAAGTTACCTACCGCAATCCGTGGGCGTGGGTACCGTCGCTTTACTTCGCACAGGGCATTCCTTATGTAATCGTTATGTTCGTTACGGTCGTTATGTACCGCCGCCTCGGCATTTCGAATACTGAAATAGCATTGTATACCAGTTGGTTGTATCTCCCGTGGGTTATTAAACCATTGTGGAGTCCGATTGTCGATTTGCTTAAAACGAAACGATACTGGATCATAATAACTCAGTTGGTTGTCGGAGCGGGACTCGGCAGCGTGGCATTGACGATACCGCTCCCTGATTTCTTTAAAATTACAATTGCGATCTTCTGGTTAATGGCATTTGCGTCGGCTACTCACGACATAGCCGCCGACGGATTCTATATGCTTTCACTCTCAAAGCATCAGCAGGCATGGTTTGTCGGGGTTCGCAGTACGTTCTATCGCGTGGCAATGGTTACCGGACAGGGATTGCTTATTATCATTGCCGGGACAATCGAAAGCAGAACCGGACTGGACAATTTTGACGTAATTGTTACGGTCTGTCCGGAAATAGAGCAAGCCCGGTTACAATCGCCCGAAGACGTACGGGTTACACCGCAACCGGGCGATGTCCGGATTATTGCACTTCCCGAACAACCGGAGTTAAGCACCGAAACCCGGACCATAGCGGAGGTCGATTCCGTAATACAGTTTGCGCGGGAATGGAATATACGGCATGGCTTTAACCCGGTCGATGTTGAAAATGAAGAAGACATACAGACGGCGGCGATGAACGATGACCCTTCCTGGTGGAATAAACATGTCACTCAAAACATCGAGGGTTTTATAAAACGCCACTTCGCACCGCGTGAGGAACCGGAACTTGATCTTGATTACGCGGGCAACATCGGGATTATTTTCTTCCATCTATCGGGTGAACCCGACGACGATGAAATGGTGATTACCTTCGGGAGAGTGAGAGGAGACCACAGCATTTCGCTTGTTGAAGGAGAGCGTATGGTATATACGAAAGACAACTGGAACATTCCGGCAATGGCGGTTGTCAAACTCGATCCGCAGCTCGACTTTGCAACCTCAGCGACGTTCCAGGTGCGCTCGGGTAATATACCGCTTGCCTGGTCTATTACATTTTTCTTCCTTGCCGGACTTTTTGTGGTCTTTTTCGTTTATCACAAATTCATCCTTCCCTATCCGACAACCGACAAACCGGCTGCCGGAGACAGCGATAAAAGTATTATGAAAGAATATTTCAGAACATTTGCACTATTCTTCAAAAAAGAGCGTATTGGAATCGCAATAGCTTTCCTGTTGCTCTATCGCTTTGCAGAAGCACAGCTCGTCCGGCTCGCCTCGCCGTTTCTGCTCGATCCGCAGGAGATTGGAGGTCTGGCGCTGACCACCGGACAGGTAGGTATAGCCTACGGTACGGTCGGGTTGATCTCGCTGTCTTTAGGCGGCATTCTCGGCGGCATCCTGGCCGCGCGAAACGGTCTACGGTACTGGCTCTGGCCAATGGTATGTGCAATAACCCTGCCGAATCTGGTATTCGTATTTTTATCGTACAATTTACCGGACAACCTGTTAATTATTAATCTATCGATAGCTATCGAGCAATTCGGATATGGTTTCGGATTTACGGCCTATATGCT
>PWJF01000475.1 GCA_003560935.1 Ignavibacteriales bacterium | reverse complement strand
GACTGGCAAAAGTTTTATCGAGCAAAATTTTCGCATCGTATAATTCCTTCGCAATCCGCAGCCGATCATGCCGGAATCTTGCATCACGGATCTCGCGTTCAACCGCAGGCGCAAGCCGCCTCAAATTGTCTTTTGCCACATAATCACTTGCACCCCGCTTCATCGCTTCGATTGCTTTATCTTCATCGGTATTTTCGCACATTATAATAAACGGTATATCCAGTTCTTTTTTTTGCAAGGTGTTGAGCGCTTCGAGGCAGAGGGAATCCGGCAGTAAATAATCGCATAAAATTATGTCCCAATTATCTTTTTCGATAGCCCGGTTAAATTCTTTCTTTGTCTCCACCCGGTTATAATGAATTGTATATCCACTTCGCTCCAATGTATTGATAATGAGATCAGTAGTGCCTTTTGAATCACCTACCATCAATATTTTTATATTGTTTGCCATACGTGGGTCTCCTCTCATTAAATGACCGGAGATGTCAGTCCAATATATAAGATTTACGGAATATTACAATAAGGAGGATCAACAGATAGATCGGTGCTAATCTCAACCACCAAGTACACTTCGTATTGTCAATAAAATTTCATCCGGTTGATACGGCTTCCGGATGAATGCATTGACGCCGTCGTCCGCCATTTCTTTCTTCATTACCGGATCAAAATAACCGCTCGCCATGATAAACAGGACATCACGATTAATATCTTTTATTTGCCTGTAAATTTCCGTACCGTTCATTTTGGGTAAACCGACATCGGATAGAATGATATCGATATCATACTGATGTTGGCTATAGATATCGACCGCTGTTTTCCCATCTTTTGCGGTTATCACGGTATACCCCTTCTCTTCCAAAATATTTTGCAGCGCGTCAAGCAGCAATGGTTCGTCCTCGATAATGAAGATCGTTTCACTCCCGCCCGGTATTTCTTCATCATCGGTTATGGACTGTTCCGCCAGCTCTTCGGATACCGGTCGCACCGGAATATACAGCGTAAAGTTTGTACCCGCGCCCGGTTCACTGTCCACATCGATATAACCCTGATAAGATTGTACGATACCATATACAACCGAAAGACCGAGACCCGTTCCCTTCCCCCGCTCTTTTGTGGTAAAAAAAGGTTCAAAGATTTTTTCAACGATCACATCATCCATACCCGTTCCGGTATCGGCGACGGATATGGATATATATTTTTCCGGACCCGCATCGGGATACCGGGTTTGAAGCCGTGACCCCGGAATGACGCTTGTTTTAACGGTAATCGCGCCCGAAGGCCGTCCCGAAGCAAGAATCGCATCCCGCGCATTCACACAGAGATTAAGCAATGCCTGATGAAGCTGACTTTGATCGATTACCAGTGCCGGCATATGTTTCCCGAGCGCCAATTCTATCGTAATCGTTTTTGGAAATGTCTCCTCAAGCATTTTTGTAAGTTCTGTAACGACGGTATTGACGCGCACGATGTCCGGTGCTACGTCGGTTTTACGGGCAAAGGTCAGAATTTGTTGAACAAGATTAGCGCCGCGTTGTACCGCCTTGTTAATCGCTTGAATACCCTGGATAAACTTTGCTTTATCTCCGGCATTCCTCTCGATTAAAGAGGAATATCCGATAATGATACCCAGAATATTATTGAAATCGTGGGCGATGCCGCTGGCGAGCTTTCCGACACTTTCCATTTTTTGCGCCTGGACCAGGTGATGCTGCAACTCTTTTTGCTTCGTAACATCCTGCTTTATGGCAATAAAATTTGTGATGATTCCCAGAGAATCACGCACCGGTGTGATGGTCATCTCCTCGGTATATAAAGTACCATCCTTCCGTTTATTCACTACTTCGCCAACCCACACCTGTCCCGAACGAATCGTCTCCCATAAATTTTTGTAAAACGATTCGTCGTGTTTACCGGATTTTAATATTTTCGTTTTCTTGCCGACGACTTCATCTTTTTCATAACCGGTCAATTCGGTAAACGCTTTATTGACCGTTTGTATCGTACCTTCAATATCTGTAATAACCACTGCATTAGCGGCGGACTCAAGTGCTGCGCTTTGCAATCGCTGTATTTCCTGTACCTCCCGCAATTCTGTCACATCCCGTCCGACGCCGACAATACCCGTAATCTCTCCCCGAGCATTACCCACCGGCGAAAGAGACGTTTGCATATATCGATTGCCGTCCGGCATCTCTGCAATCCATGTATAGAGTACATGTTCACCGTTCAACGCACGCTTGTTTGCATCTTCGTGAACTTTTGCCGACTCAGGTGTAAAAATATCCCCGGCTGTTTTTCCGAGGAACATATCCTCCGATAGCCCCGACGCCTCAAGCCATTTTCCATAGACGCCGATATGCCGCTGGTTTCGGTCAAGCACATACACAATATCATCCATCGACTGAACGAGCGTGCGAAAGCGTTCTTCGCTCGCGTACAACGACCGTTCTGTCTCTACCCGCTTAAGCTCATCTGCAATCTTTGGTACGGCATATGAAATGTCACCCGCGATATCCTCGAGCAATTGTTTTTCCTGTACGGTGAAATAATTTTCTTCCCCCGAATACACTACAAACACACCGGTTATCACATCGGTAAACCGTATCGGAAAAGCCGCCGCGGATCGAAATCCTCTCCTGAGCGCTTCCTCCCGGTGCCTCACCATTCGCGGATCGGTTTCGACCACATTTGCGATATACGGTTTGCCGGTTATCGCAGCGATCTGGGCGGGAGAATAGTCTTCCGTATTCGTCGAAAGACGAAACGATACGCTCTCAAGATAACCGTCGTCTTTTCCATATTGCGCCGCTACCTGTATCGAGTTTTTCTCGGGGACATGTATACCAACCCATGCCATTGTAAATTTACCCTGCTCGACGGAGATCTTGCATACTTCATGTAATAATACAGCGCGTTCCTTTATCTTCACAATTGCCTGGTTGACCCGGCTGATGACCGAGTACAACCGGTTGATGTGATCCATCCGCTCTTCAACCATTTTTCTGCGGTTAATATCGAAACACGTTCCAATATAGCCGGCAAAATTTCCATCAATATCCTCATACGGTTTACCGGCATCAATTATCCACCGGTATTCTCCGCTCCGGTGACGCAGCCGGTATTCCATTTCGAAAGGTCTTCGTTTTGCAATATGTTCATATTGAATCTTCTCTACGGCGTCACGGTCATCGGGGTGTACGTCCTTCAGCCAACCCCTTCCCATCACTTCCTCGGATGTACTGCCGGTAAATTTAAGTAACGATTGATTGACATAATTGATCGCGCCTCCGGTATCGGACCGCCATATCATTCCCGGAAACTTTTCGAATAAGGATTTGTAGCGGACTTCACTTTCCCGCAGCGAAGAATGGTCTTTGAATTTCTTAGAGGGCATACGTGTGACTGCAATTATTACTTTTCCAGTACCTGGCGGATTTTTTCACATACTTCATCCGTCTGGTACGGTTTTTTAAGAATCCCGCTGACACCCATCAGTAAAAGTTTTGATTTTTTATGCGGATCCAAAAATCCGCTCGCAAGAAGTATTTTCACATCGGGGTTGATTTCCTGTAACTCTTCAAATAGCTGAATGCCGTTTAATTTCGGAAGGCCTATATCGGAAAGTATAACGGATATGTGGTTATTATTCTCGTTGTAAACTTGCAGGGCTGTTTCCCCGTCATGTGCTGTTAATACGGTATAGCCCTGATCCTGGAGTATTTGGACAAGTACTTCACATAACAATTTTTCATCTTCAACAACGAGAATTGTTACGGAACTATCGTTTTTTTTATGCTGAATTTTATAATTTTCAGCCATAGGATACTTAGATTGCGGGTTTCAAGGTATAAAAATCTTTTTTTATTATACGAACGAAATATTCAAAATACAAGAATTTAATAGATACCTTTAACCGCAATTCCCAGATAGTATTAAAATATTGCCGAAAACGGAATATAGTGAGGGATATGGTAATATTGTTATCCCGGTCGGACATGGCAGATATTCCCCGGTCGTAGCATAAAGTGCAGATTACGGGCGGGTTTTAATTTTTTTCTTTTACCAATTCGTTTATCTTGGAGAGAATTTCTTCCGTTTGGTAGGGTTTCTTTATAAAGTCTTTTATCCCCTCTTTGTAAAGATCGACCTTAACCTTGTCATCAAGATAGCCGCTTGCAAGTACCGCATTAACATTCGGATTAATGCGGCGCATTTGAAGAAATGCATTGAAGCCGTCAAGTTTAGGTAAACCGACATCGGATACAACGAGCGCTATGTCATCCACATTGCTCTCATATACTTTCACTCCCTCGATACCGTCGCTTGCAGTCAGTACCCGGTATCCGTTCTCTTCAAGAACATGCTGCAGCAACTGCAGCAAGCTCGGTTCATCTTCGACGACAAGGATGGTGTTCCCGCCGGCTTCTGGTGTAACGGTCGGCGTTTCTGCATATTCTTCTACGGTATCGGTTGATTTCCCGGTATCATTACCGGCGGGTAAGTAAATCATAAATACCGTCCCCTGTTTGGGTTCGCTTTCTATTCGAATAAAACCATCATACGATTTGATAACACCGTACACCGAAGTTAAACCCAATCCTTTACCTTTGCCGTATTCTTTCGCTGAAAAGAACGGGTCAAACGCTTTGCTCTTCGTATCTTCGTCCATTCCGGCGCCGGTATCGGTCACACGAATCTCGACGTACGTATTTTCATGCGCCGCAGGAAACATGTCGCGGAGCTTCCTGCCTTCGTACCGGTGTGTCTCGATAATGATTCTACCGCGTCCGGGATGTGCGGCCTCCGGATCTTCGATAGCATCGCGAGCGTTCACACACAGCTCGGTTATGATCTGTTGTAATTGATGACGACTCATGGAAACGTCGGGCACACGCTCATCGAGTTCAAGAGATATATCTATCGTTTCGGGGAAACTATCTCCGAGCACACCGGCAACATCCTGCACAACTTCGTTTACATTGATCGAATCATACGATACATCATTGCGGTGGGTATAAGCAAGCATCTGTTTTATCAGATTTGCGCCGCGCTGTACTGCATTTTTTATTTCCTCGATATCGGCGTGAAATTTCTCCGGATCTTCCTTGCGCTTTTCGAGAAACGATGCATAGCCGAGAATAATCCCGAGAATATTGTTAAAATCATGTGCGATCGCTCGCGATATCGTATCGATACTCTCCATTTTTCGCTTTTGCAGAATTTGCTGCATGCGTTCTTTTTCCCATGCGACATTTCTCGCAGTCAGCACAAACCGGGAAACGATACCCGTGCTTGAGGTTACAGGTGTGACCGTCAGACCGATCTCGGTCTCTTTCTCTTTTCCGGTTTGGACAATCACCTCGTCTGACCACACTTTTCCTTTATAAATCGTTTGCAGCATCCGGTTAAATGCTTCCTCGCTTCGTCCTTCCGCCCGAAGCGACGTAATTTCTCTGCCGATCAATTCACCGGCACCGACATCAATCAGTTCGGCAAACGC
This sequence comes from Ignavibacteriales bacterium, assembly GCA_003560935.1. Taxonomy (GTDB): domain Bacteria; phylum Bacteroidota; class Ignavibacteria; order T3Sed10-11; family T3Sed10-11; genus T3Sed10-11. The sequence continues at coordinate 7,386 of PWJF01000475.1, read as the reverse complement.
CCGATTAGCCCATGTAAACTCGCCTTCACTGTTCGCAATCGCAATCGCCGAAGGAGCGGATTCAAGCGTCGTACTTATCTCATCCGGTGCCGCAACTGTTTCTTTATCAAGATCGCTGCGCCGGGCCGCTGCGACGACAACATCGTGACCGAAATACTCGCCCTTGTGCAACACAATCTCCACCGGAAGCACCCTGCCGTCGGGTCTTTGTAAATACCAATCGACACGTTCCTCGCCTATCTCAAACGCACGTGCGAGATAATTACGGAAATCTTCAAGTGTATTTTTTTCCTTAGCATTAATACTATCAAAGTCCTGCCCGATCACTTCCTCACGCTGCTGTTGCATCATCATCGCAGCGGCATTATTCATATCGAGAATTCGTGCATCGCGATCGATAACCAACACCATATATCCAATGGAGTTAAATATATTCCGGTAATTGGTCTCGCTCTCGCGTACAACTTCTTCCGCCCACTTTTTGTTGGTGACGTCCCGGGCAGCCATCAACACGACCGTCTTATCCGCAAGACGGATATATCGCGCTGCGAGTTCGACATCGATATCGGTTCCGTCCCGTATCCTGTGTTTGGTCGCGATTTCCATCTGAAGGGTTACCGGAAGCTGGGCCAGATTATCCAGGAATCGTGACAGCTCATCTTCAGGATATAGATCGCGGATAGTCATTTCCCGAAATTCCTGTTCGGAATACCCGTACAGACCCATCGCAGCGTTGTTCGCTTGCAGAATTGCAAACGTACCAAAATCGATTAAAAGAAGCGGATACGGATTGTTATCGAATAAGATCCGGTCGGTGGTGTCTTCCTCCCGGCGCACCGGTTGTTTTTCAGTTTCGATAATCTGCTTCTGCGGCATCATTTCATCATCGAGAACCGCAATAAGATGTGCACGTTCGCCGGCGTAAAATATTGTCTTTGAATACCTGTGAATTCGCCGGGTCCTATTCTGTCCGGTTACAATCCGGTATGAATAGTAGGTAACTCCGTCGATTTCCCGGGCTTTTTGCTGTTCCGGTTTAGTAACATCCTCAACATCGTCGGGGTGAATAATTTTCGTAAATTCATTCGGCTTCCACTGAAGCATCTCCCCGACACTGTATCCGAACGTTTCGGCTATTGCTTCGTTCGCATATTTTAGTTTACCGCCCTGAATTACAGCAATACCGATAAAATGCTGATCAGCGACCTGTTGATAATGCGCGGTGGTATTTTTCAGCGTTTCAATTTCCAGGCGTATATCACTCTCAAGGAGCAGCCGTTGCAACCCGATTGAAAGTTCACGGCAAACCTGACGTACATTATCGACCACTTCACCGGAGAAAAAGTCTTCTGTTGCCGAGAACAGAATTAAAATAGCCTGGATTGTTCCGTTCTCCGACACGGGAAATGCAGCTAATGACCGGTAGTGCTGCCGTTCGGCGGCGGAATGAAATGCCTCAAGACGTGTATCGGAAGCTATATTATTAGACACAAAAACGTTACCTCCCGCAACAGTCTCAACTATCGTACCGTGAATACCAATATCTTGTGGAAGCCGCTCAATACGCACGCCGAAACGTTCTTCGTCAATCCGTGCAGAGGTTACCGGCCTAACCGCTTCGGAATCACGATCGATCGCTCCTATCCATGCCACATGAACCAATCCGGATTCAACAAACGATACACATACGTTATCGTATAAATCTTCACGGGTACGATTTTTTATTATATTCGCACGGATGGAATTCAAAAGGGTATGCATCCGGTTGCGGCGGGTGAGCGACTCTTCGGTCTGTTTTCGTTGCTGTTCAGACTGATGAAGGTTATTCAGCTCCTGACGCAGTGAAGAAAGTTTTTTTAGAATGTCATCGAAAAGCGGCTTCGCGTCAACCATAGAGGTATAGAATAAACCGGCCTGTTCTTTCTATGTTGTAACAAATTACGAATCGTAATATTTCTATTATCAATGAATTCTGTTACGAATCTGTATGATGTGTACAATATATAACGTAGAGAATAGTGATAATATAATCAAGAATATTAGAATATTTTAATATGGGGAGTTATACTTTTTCGACGGAAGTTCCCGGTGGATTCCGATCGGAAGGGCTGGACGAATGTGTAATTGCGCCAGGGTTAACCGATGGATACGTTAACCCTGGTGCAAATAAATATTTATTCCTGCTCCCGACTTTTATCGGGATACGGCGGAGGATCGGGTATATGAACAGGATCCTCTTCAAGCTTGTTGAGAATCTCCTCGATGGCTCGATCCAGTTGCTGATCGATACCTTCGTACTCTTTCCCCGGATGATTGTCCACAAATATATCGGGATCAACTCCGACGCCTTCCATCACCCACTCCCGTCCTTCAATATCAAAGCGGGAGAATTCCGGGCGGTTCAAAAAACCGCCGTCAAGAAGCGGTAATGTCGCGCGGATACCTACAACACCTCCCCACGTGGTTTTGCCGATGACAGGTCCGAGACCGTAATGCTGAAAGCGATACGTAAAAATATCGCCGTCGGATGCGGAGAATTCATCTGCAAGAGCCACCTTCGGCCCGAGATGCATACCGCTCGGGTCAATATTGACCGCCGCATTTCTTGCAACGATAAACATTGCAATCTCACGCCGTAAGCGTTCGATTATCTGGGGCGATACGTTACCGCCGCCGTTGCTGCGGACGTCGATAATCAACCCTTCCCGCCGGAGCTGTGGGTAATAATTACGCATGAACTCATTCAAACCTGAGACTAACATATCGGGTATATGAATATATCCGACGCGTCCATCGGTTTGTTCACTTACATAATCGATGTTATCCTGCACCCAATTATAATAATACAGTTCGTGCTCATCGTCAACGGGAACGACAACCGTTTCCCTGCTGCCCCTCTCACGCGGCTGGGCATTAACACGAAGCGTCACCTGCTTACCGGCTTTATCGATAAGCGCCGTATAAATATCATTCATTTCATTTGCCGGCTTGCCGTCAATCGCAATGATATAATCGCCTTCGTCGACATCGACCCCTATTTCAGTTAACGGTGAACGCCGGCCCGCGTCCCAGTTCTGTCCCCTCAGGATTCGGTTAATCCGGAAATATCCCGATGCGCCATCCTTCACAATATCCGCGCCGAGCAATCCTAATTGGATGCGATCGGGTCGCGGCATATCTCCGCCTCCAACGTATGTGTGTCCCACATTCAGCTCGCTTATCATCTCGCCAATCACATAGGTTAAATCCGCCCGGTGATTAACGTGCTCCAGAAGCGGTTCATACTGATCGCGTACCGCTTCCCAATCCATTCCGTGCATATTCGGAGCGTACACAAAGTCGCGCATCTGCCGCCAGCTTTCGTGGAAAATCTGCCTCCATTCCGCATGACGATCGAGATCGACCTTCATATCGGAAAGATCAAGCCGTTCCTGAATCGATATCGGGGTCACGGGAAGATCGATAATAGCATATTGACCCTGCTGCACTACCAACATCTTTTTACCGTCGGTAGATATGCGATAGCTGTTTACCGTACCGAGTTCGGTTTCGCTGCGCTTGTCAAGATCATACATCAGCAGCTTTGTTTGTTCGTCCATGCTGCCGTTACGCAGATAGTATAGTCTATCACCGACCGATGTCAAGTTGCCGTAATTCGATCCGGAGATAGGAAGAGCGGCAATCCGTTCTTTAATACCATCAATATCTACTTTCACCGTAACACCGGAGCCGCCGCTGCCGGATTGTTGTGAACCGGTGGGGTCATCGTTCACTTTGACTTCATCGCTTAACGGCTTGAACGGCGATTCAATATCTTTCGCAAGCGTTATGAGATAAATTCCCGCCATATCGACATAGGCATGGTTCGCTTCGGTGTGGCTGTATACAGGAGAAAAGTTTCGGTTAGATACAAAAAACAGATACTTACCGTTCTCGCTGAAGTACGGCTGTGTCGATGCAAACCACCCATCGGTCACAGGGTGGGAAGTTCTGTTATCCACTGAGTATAAATAAATGGTATGTTGTTGTTCTTCTTCCGGCTTGGCATAGGCGATCCATTCGCTGTCCGGCGACCATGCATAGCTTGTGATCTCCCATGCGGTCGCCTGGTCAACGACCGTCACATTTTTTGTCGTGACGTCCACGTAATTTAGACGAAGCTTTTTATCCGACCATAAGATTTTGCTTCCATCCGGCGACCAGAGCAACGCATACTTATAGGTGTCGCCGTTGGTGGTAAGCTGCGTCGGTTCTCCGCTGCCGTCCTGAGGCATAATGTAAATTTCATCCTCGCCGGATTTATCCGAAATGAATGCGATTGTTCTGCCGTCGGGTGACCACTGCGGATTGCGCTCGTGAATACCCGGCGTACCGGTAAGATTGCGTGTGTTGCCGTGTTTCGCGGGTACGGTAAACAGATCGCCCCTCGCACCGAACAATGCCCTGTTGCCGTCGGGCGCTATATCATGGGTCGTAATATTATTGCTCACACTCTTCAACCCGCCGCGCCCTATTGCAAAGTCTTCGTTAATATATACCGGCACCCGTTGATACGATTGAGTCAGTATATCAAAGCGGTAGATGTAACCGCCGTTCTCGAATACGATTGCATTATCACCGAGTGAGGGAAATTTGATGTCGAAGTCGGTGAACCCGGTATGTTGTGTCGTCTCGCCGGTGTTCAGATCGTACGAGAACAGATTCATAATATCATACCGGTCGGAGATAAAATAGATTTTATCTTCGTGCCACATCGGGATAATATCCTGTGCAGGGTTATCCGTGATATTGGTCAGCTCCTGTGTTTCAAATTCATACATCCATACATCGTCCGCCTGACCGCCGCGATAACGCTTCCAGGTGCGGAATTCCCTGAACACCCGGTTGTATGCAATTTTATTCTTATCGGGAGAATAGGATGTAAATCCACCCCGAATAAGCGGCAATTGCTCGGGCATGCCTCCGTCTTTCGAGACCAGATACAATTGCCCGTTGAATGAATTCCATTCTATTCGTCGGGAGCTGAAAAGTATCTTATCATTATCTTTCCAACCCATGACAATATTATTCGGTCCCATCCGGTCCGAGACATCGTCGCGGGTGAGCGTTGCCGTGTGGGTCAAGCGCTCGGGTACTCCTCCCTGTGACGGCATCAAATATACTTCGGTGTTGCCGTCGTATTGACCGGTGAACGCGATGTAATTTCCGTCGGGAGAAAATCGTGGAAACATATTGAAACCGTCATGGTTTGTGAGCCGGCGTGCAACCCCGCCTGTTTCATTAACGGTAAAGAGGTCGCCGGCATAAGTAAACACGATTTGATCACCGTGAATTGCCGGGAATCGCAACAGCCGTGCTTCATCCTGTGCAAAGATCACCGATGTGACGCCTATTAACAGTGCAATTAAAATAAAACCACTATACTTTCTCATAATCGATTCCTTTTTAGTATTGGTAGATATATATTGCCGGAAGGTATACTTAAAAATCGTTATCTGAATGCTTCTCAATCGGTTGGTAATATGGTGCCGGATTGTTTTGTACTATATAAACTACAAAAAAAGTTAATCACTCACAACTCCGGGACTATTTTACAGGGAAACGACTATTTCACATACAGCATGGTTTGTATTGAAGTAAGACTATCGTCACCCGATTCATGATCGGTCAGCGTCGTCCGGTAATAATAGCTTACTTTAAAGTCATTTACCGAATTTTCAGCACAAACGCTGCTCCGTTGATAATTTGCGGCCGGACAATTGACTTTCATCGAATTGATTACTATTTTCGCTTAATTAGTATGAAATTCTCCCCCGCAAAATCGGCACCGGTTTCTGCTGAAGCCGGTAAGCGGATCGGTTTGCGATATTAAACGGCTGCCCCCACTTCCGATTAATATCTCAACGCTTAAAAACAGGAGCTCCGGCATGGATTACCAGGCACTTTCGAAAGATGAATTAATTCAAGAGATCGAGTTGCTGCGCCGGAAAATTGATGAGCTGCAAGAACTCCGGCAGAACGACACCGGCAAAAGCAACGATGAAAAAATTACATTACTTCTCGATAATATTCAGGAACCGTTGTGGTCGGTTGACAGGAACTACAATATCCAAACCCAGAACAGCGCATTTAAAAAACTCATCCGGAATGCATACGGTATGGACCTCGAACCCGGTGATAACTTTATCCGGTACACACCCGTCGAATCGCAGCCGCTCTGGAGCGGATTTATTGAGCTTGCCTTCCGCGGTGAGAATTTCTCAGCCGAACACGAAATGATTGTAGACGGTACGGCACAATTCTATGAATTCGTGTTTAATCCTATGGAATCATCCGACGGCTCGGTTTACGGCGTCGCTATTCTGGGAAGAGATACAACCGAACGAAAGCTGAGCGAATTGCGCGTTCAAGAAAGCGAAAAGCGGTTTCGTTCTCTTGTACAGAACTCAAACGATATCATATTCGTACTGACCGGGGAAAGTGTTATCCGCTATACAAGCCCGTCAGTCGAACGTATACTCGGCTATTCACCTGCCGATATAACGAATACCGATATTTTTATGTATCTGCATCCCAACGACAGCGTCGATTTGCAGAAGCATTTTAAAAAACTTATCGACGATAAACGGCACAATATATTCTTCCGCTGCCGCTTCAGAAGATCCGACGGATCGTTCTCACATATCGAAGGCATTAGCAGCAACCTTATCGATGATGAATATATACGGGGGATTGTTATCAACGCCCGCGATGTAACGGAGCGTATCGGGGTCGAAGAGGCGCTGTATGAAAGCGAACGACGTTTCAGAAGCGTCATCGAGGACCTTCCGACAATGATCTGCCGCTTTCTTCCCGACGGCACGCTCACGTTCGTGAACGGTAATTATTGTCATGCCTTTAAGAAAACCGCAGGTGAATTGCTCGGCAAGAGTTTCCTGACACTTATCCCCGAACCCGATCGTGAGACAGTTAAAAATAATTTTCTGTCGCTTAACCGTGCGAAACCTGTTATTTCATACGAACACCGTGTTCAACTCCCGGACGATGAAACACGCTGGCATCGCTGGATCGACCGGGCTATATTCAATGCACAGGGAGAAGTTGTCGAATATCAATCCATCGGAGAAGACATAACTGAACACAAACATATCGAAAATAAACTGCGTCTCCATAGCACGGCGCTTGAGGCTGCGGCAAATGCAGTTATGATAACAGACAGACACGGCGATATCGTATGGATTAATCCGGCATTTACAAACTTGACCGGGTATACCGCGGACGAAATTATCGGTAAAACACCGCGGATATTAAAGTCCGGAAAGCACGACACGGCTTTTTATCGGAAAATGTGGGAAACAATAATGTCGGGAAAGGTATGGAACGGAG
>PWJF01000281.1 GCA_003560935.1 Ignavibacteriales bacterium | reverse complement strand
TGAATTCTATGAGTGAAATGTCAAAGCGTTCAACTATTTATTTCTACCCCGAGTTACATAAAGCCTTACGCCTTAAAGCCGCACATACCAATCGATCGGTTTCGGAGATTGTCAATGAAGCTGTGCGTGCGGCATTGAGAGAGGATCAAGAAGATCTGGAAGCGTTTGAACAGCGAGCAAACGAACCGGTACTAAGTTACGAAGCACTGCTAAAAGATCTTAAAGCACATGGCAAGCTATAAACTGGTTTTCAAGTCATCGGTTGCAAAGGATCTTCGCCACATTCCAAACAATGATGTTAAACGAATTCTTAAACGTATCGATGCATTAGCAGATGAACCGCGGCCGCCGGGCAGTGAGAAGTTATCCGGTCAGGAGCGGTATCGGGTACGTCAGGGTGTGTATAGAATTGTATATGAAATTATTGATGACAAGCTGATTATTGTAATTGTTAAAATCGGGCACGGACGTGATGTCTATAAATAAGAATCAGCTATTTGAATACCATTCCTTTTTTATTATCTTCGAAAATATCCGTTAATAAATCAACGTTTACGAGTCCCCATGAAACACTACTCCGGCATCGACTACGAACATTTTCTGAACGACATCCGCGATATGTATCCATTCAGTATCGACGAGGCGGTGCTGGTGGAGCTGATCGCCAATTCGCTCGATGCCAAAACGACGCTTCTCGATATCCGTATCGATCCGGAGCAGAAAATCTTCGAGCTTACCGATAACGGCAGGGGGATGACCGCACGGGGATTCGAACTCTACCATAATTTTTCGACATCGTTTAAGCGCAAAGGATACGGCATCGGCTTTGCGGGACTGGGCGCCAAGCTCGCGTTAAAAATCTCCGACAAGATCGTTACCGAAACACGTCAGAAGAGTACGTCGTCGAAATCCTTCTGGGGGGCGTCGGAGTGGAAATTCGAGAAACCGAAACGCCGGTCACGGTCAAATTCGCAGCCCGTATGGTACGATCTCGATGAGCGGATGCTCACGCATCACGGGACGCGTGTTCGTATATACCTCAAAGGTAAATCGCACGCGCTTTTAAAACCCGGCGACGTTGCCGCGATAATTCACCGGCATTACCTACCGTTATTGCTGTTACACGAATTTTACGAGATGGCCGGCGTATATAAGCGGGTAAGCATTTTGATCAACGGCGTTCTCTTTGAACTTCCCGGATATATACCTCAGAAAACCAGGCAATATATAATGCGCCGGGGAAAAAGCCGGAAACCGTACGGCTATGCTCTGTTTGAATTGCATCCCGACGAGATGCCGGAAGATTCGCAGGGTATTGCCGTATCCACGTTCGGCAAAGTAATCAAACGCGATTATCTGAAGCAATATTTTCCGAACATGAACCGGGTAACCGGCATCATTGAAGTACCCGAACTGGTAGAGTGCCTCACCACAAACAAATGCGATTTCAGAAGGGAAGGAACGGCGGGCAATAAATACTACCGGTTCGGCAAACTTGCCCAGCGGGAATTCCGTAAGTGGCTCGAAGAACTTCAGCTTGTCGAAAAAAAAGAAATCAAATCCGACCGGGACGCACAGCGCCTGCAGCGCGTTATAAACAGAATTGTAGGGGATATTCCCGATCTCCAGAAGTTTTACGGATTCCGGACAAACCGTGAATCTCTTGTGAAAGAGGATAACGGGGAGTATACCGGTTCGTTCCCCGAAATATTATCCGGAGAAGAGGAGACGGAACAGGAGCAATCCGATGAAGATGTCGTGAAAGATGCGATCGATAAAGCGGTCAAGAGGATTCAGGGGCTTGAAGCGGGAGAAGAACGTGCCGCCGAAAAGAAGGTCCGCTCTACACGATTCGGTCCGAAGATTCAATATGCCGATGAACCGCATCGCGACGATATTAGCTGGATGGACGGAGAAACAGTTCTGATCAACACCGCTCATCCGACATTTAAAAAAGCCATCTCGAAAAAAGTTGTAGAATACCATAATCTTTTCGCAGTCGCAACCGCAATGCTGCGCGACATACCGACCGCAACCGAAAAGATACAATTACTTGAACTGTTTATGAGCAGATGTGGGAAGGTCTGAATAAATCTCTTTACGCTTCTCAATTGCTAAAACAGAAAATTTTAATGAGTTTGTTTTCTGTTGGCAAATTTTTTTAGATTTCTACCTTTAGATCCTTCAACAGCCCCTCATGAAGATCGTATACCCAGCCGTGAATCAGTGGGGCGCTGCCGTTCCTCATGGCTTTCTGTATGACAGATGTGCCCCGGACATTGTTGACCTGTTCAATGACATTTAATTCCACTAATCTTCGAAATCGCTGTTCATTATCCTGCATCGAGTTCAATTCTTTCTCATGCAGCCGCATGACGTCCCGTATGTTCATGAGCCAGTTATCGATCAGGCCGTAATACTCGCTGCTCATCGCGGCGCGGATGCCCCCGCAGTAGTAATGCCCCTTTACGATGATATGTTTTACCCGCAGCACCTCAACCGCATATTGTAAAGCGGATAGGAAATTAAGATCTGTATGTACCGCGAGGTTGGCAATGTTGCGGTGGATGAACAGCTCGCCCGGTCCGGCGCCGGTTATGATATTCGGCGAGACGCGGCTGTCGCTGCATCCGATAAGAAAGAATTCCGGTTTTTGTCCTTCCGACAAACGGGTGAAGTAATCTTTATCTTCCCGTTTTTTTTCTTCAACCCATTTTCGGTTGTTCTCGAAGAGACGTTTGTATGATTCCATCTTATTCTTTCTGTAATCGAGTTTTCTCAAGTACATCCGTCAATCCGGTCCCCAGGTGCGTTTCCATGATCTCACGATACCGTTCCGAGTTCAAATAGCCGTCGCCGTCTTTGAAAAAACGGGTAATAACCGGCGTCCAGTCGCTGTTCAGGGGCAGGATGTATCCGAACTGTTCCGACGGTTCATCCCCCGCGCCGTGACGGCGCAGCGGCATACCTGCTTCCCGGGCGCGCCAGTAATTATAAACATCGACGTACGCAAAGTATTCGTTTCCCGAAGCTACGGTCTCGATGATCTCGTTGTTTGAGTACGCATAGTCGATCTCAAGACCGGGATAAAATTCACTTCGAAAATTATTGATGCGCTCCTCATGCAATGTCCCTTCAAAAGCAAGTGCGCGCAGATGACCGAACTCATCTTGAATCCGGTCGAGTGACCGGAGCTCCGGAGTTTCTACGTTTGTTATCAACACGGCAATATTTGTCATATACGGGGGACTGAAATCTATCTCTTCCATACGTGCTTCGGTGACGGTTACATTACCCGTTCCGAACGTGCCGCTT
>PWJF01000459.1 GCA_003560935.1 Ignavibacteriales bacterium | reverse complement strand
GCAGAGGCATCTATTCCTGGGCCAAGCTGGAAGCGGAAAAGATCGTCCTGGATTGCATGAATCAGGACAAAGTGCCTGCGGTCTGCCTGCGTCCGGGGACGATCTATGGACCCGGCGGCGAGAATTTCTCGCCCATGCTGGGTTTCAGTTTCAAAAACAAAGTCTTTATCATAATCAATAGGAAAGGGTTCATCCTTCCCCTGGTCTACGTGGACAACCTGGTCCAGGCTATCCTTGCGGCCCTGGTCCAGGATAAGAGCACAGGTCAGGTGTACAATGTAGTTGATCCGCAGCAGATCAGCAAAAAAGAGTATATGGACACCTTTATCCGCAAACTGTATCCAGACGTCTGGTTTGTCTATGTGCCCTATGTTTTTCTGTCCGCAGCCACGGCCTTGCAGGAAATGCTCTTCAAGGCCTTGCGACGAAACCCCGTCCTGACCAGATACCGGCTCATCTCCTCGCAAAAATCCCTGATCTACGATTCTTCAAAGATTAAGAGCCATCTGGGTTGGTATAATACTTTTTCTTTTAAAGTGGCAATCCAGGACATAGTCAAACATAAAAAGCATGACTATTCGTAAAATTACTCTTGAATTTATTGTCTACAATTGAAGAATTACAATGCTTGCTATTTTCGCTTGTGTTATGTATCATAAAGTTTTAATTGATAAAATTATTTTTTGACAATTTATTAAATGTGTTCATTTGATTTACAGGATCAGGTATTAAAAACTTTAGATCTATATAAAACGCTCCTTAACAGATACTGGCACTGAACTTGTTATCTCTGAGTCACTGTGCTCTATGTCTCACCGTCATTCTTAACTGACACAGACAATGATACAAGCACTTCACGGACTCGGAATAAAGATAAACTGGATTGAATGCTGGAACAAACAGCAGCTGGAATATCTTTTCCAAAAAACTGTATATATTACAAAACGTCTCAGATTGAGTTAATGTTGAGGTTTAATCAATGCATGTATATATTGAAAAATCTGAAAAATATGATAAAAAATTAGTTGATAGAGTAATTACTTCTTGGGAAAAAGTGCTTTCAAAAAACATTTATCCGGGAGATGTAGTCGTTCTAAAGCCAAATTGGATCTCAGAATCACATATTCATAAAAAAGATGAGTGGGAACATGTGGTTACCCATCCTTTGATTATAGAATCGGTATTAGAACTGGTTCTAAAGATTTTAAGAGGAAAAGGTAAAATTATTATTACAGACGGTCCAGAAACATGTGCAAGCTGGAACAAATTGATGGAAATAATGAATCCTGCAAAATGGATCAATATGGGAAGAAAGGCTGGCGTAGATGTCTCAGTCATGGATCTTCGAGATGATGAATGGGTTAAAAAAGGAGAAATGATAGTCCAAAGAAAAAAATTGCAGGGTGATCCTCTTGGTTCTGTAATTTGTAATTTGGCTGAAAAAAGTGAATTTGTTGGTAAGAATGCAGGAAAATATGGTTTTTTCGGAGCTGATTATAACCAGAAGGAAACCAATGAGGCACACTCACTTGGTAATCATTTTTATAAGGTTTCGAGATCAGTGCTGGAGGCTGATGTTTTCATAAACCTGCCTAAATTGAAGGCACATAAAAAGGCTGGCATTACCTGCTCGTTAAAAAATTTAGTCGGAATTAACACATATAAAAACTGGTTGCCGCATCATACATGTGGTACACCTTCAGAAGAAGGCGATCAATTTCCTGAAAAAAGTTTCAGATCCTTATCTGAAGGATCTTGTACTAGAGTAATATATGATTACCTCGCAACAAGGCCTCAGGCTGCAAAATATTTTATTCCAATCAGGAAAATAGGTAAATTCGTTTTTGGCGATACAGATAATACGATTCGCAGTGGAAGCTGGCATGGCAATGATACTCTTTGGAGGATGGTGCTGGATCTGAATAAAATTTTATTTTATGCCAATGTCAATGGAGAGCTCCGTAAAGATTTTCCCGGAAATAAAAAAAGATATTTCAGCATTGTAGATGCAGTGGTTTCCGGTGAAGGTAATGGTCCGCTTGCGCCTGAGAAAAAAAATACAGGGTTAATTGTACTGGGAAGTGATCCAGTATCTGTAGATGCTGCCTGTGCTAAACTTATGGGCTTTAGTTGGGAAAAAATACCTGTAATTAAAAATGCATTTGCAATCCAATCGTACCCCTTTTCTCCAGATAATTATGAAGATATTCATATTAAATCATCAATTGAAGAGTTTAACAAACCGTTAACAAGAATATCTAAAAATTTTTCATTTAAGCCGCCCCTTGGGTGGAAAGATTATATTGAATTGTAAGTTAAGTCTGAGAAAGTCGTTTTGTCGCACGAAGTTTGTAACAAGAGTCAGGGTAAGGATCAGTAAATCAAAAGAATTTAATCTTTTTTGCTGGAAACTCTTTGAAATTCAATGGGAATTTTATGGTTGTCATGGGAGAAAATGAAAATCAGCTCCTTCTGGTGAAATTTTTAAGGTTAATTCCTGAGTTTATAAAGGCAGGGGAACCTTGGAGATCACCCATCTGAATTTACCTGCTTTAGTTCGGGGAATATTTTCGACGAACTCAAGCTCTATGCGCATTGATAGACCGACCCGTTGGCTCAGTGCGGCAATTAGGTGCGCAGAATCTTTCTCTGTGTAATCCTCTCGTGGGACGATCTTTATGCGCAAAAGATCGATCTTCTCCTGTATTATCTGAGACTCCTGAACTGCATCCAGAGGTTTGAAAGGGTGGGTCAACACTGATGAAGAGATAAGTTTGCCCTCTGGTGTGACCACGATATCCTCGTCTTTGGTTGTCACGCCTGTAAAGCGCGGCATATGCCGTCCGCAGTTGCATTGTTCGGTATTGATTGCCGTGACGTCTGAAGTCTTGTATCGAATAAAGGGCATCCCGAAGTTGAGTAGACTTGTGCCCACCAAGTATCCTTCCTTGCCCGGTTCCACCGGATTTCCATCGTTGTCGATGGTTTCATTTAGCGCAAACTCGAAACTCAGGTGGTATTCGTGAGCTTCAGGGCAGTGACCGGCAAAGGCTACCCTTTCTGCCATACCGTAAAAATCGAACACCGGGGCTTGAAAATGTTCCTCTATAAGCTCTCGCTGAAGTGGTAGCAGGGTCTCGGATGATGTGAATACTGCCTTAACCGGAAACTTTTGCCCAATTTTTTTTAGATAACGGGCAAGGATGTAGACTGTTGATGGATAACCTTCGATGCCTGCCGGTCGGTACTGGTTAAGTTTTTTGAAGAAATGGGTCAGGTATTCTTCACTCAGATGGAATGAGGACATCCAAAGCATAT
>PWJF01000561.1 GCA_003560935.1 Ignavibacteriales bacterium | reverse complement strand
GGATCGGGGGGCGGACAAGCAGGCGATCTATATCTAAAGATTCGTATAAACCAGCATCCGGTGTACAAACGTGAGGATAACGATCTGTACAAGGACGTCAAAGTCAATCTATACACGGCTATTACCGGCGGTAAGATTGAAGTAGACACATTGAAAGGAAAAGTGAAAGTTGATATTCCGAAGAAAACACAGTCCGGTAAAGTACTGCGACTGCCGAAGCTCGGCATGCCTGTTCACAACAAACCGGGCGAGTATGGCGACTTGTATGTGAAGATTCACATTCAAATACCCGAGGATTTGAGTGAAGAAGATTTAAAGATATTCGAGCAGTTGAAGAAGGCGAAAACGTAGACCATCGCGCGTGCACAGTTGTATCTTGTCGTTCCCTGAATAACTCCCCGTACACCCGTTCATATCCATCCACCATTGCATCGATGTTGAAAAGTTGTTTTACCCGTTTGTCATCAATACATAGATATAACTTTAAAGCGGGAATGCCAGAAATATATTCCTGTTATCCCGTGTGACGTTCAATAATATCGTATCACCGCGCTGCATCCCGCGAACGTTTTCATAAAACCGGTTCTGATTTTCCACGCGCTGTCTGTTAACGTGCGTTATCAAGTCTCCTTCGTGCAATCCTTGCCGTGCCGCCATCGAATTTCGCCGGACTTCGGTGACCACGACACCTGAACGCGACCGGTCGATGCCATACCGGCTGGCGTTTTCATCCGTCAGGTTGGTAACCCGAAAACCGAGCAGTTCATTGATTTCGGTATCCGGTTCTACAGCTGCAATGTCTTCGGGTTCGAGTTTGCCGAGTTTGACATCGATCGTGCGTTCTCGACCGTTGCGAATAATGGTTAGTTTGATCCCGGTATCGGGTGGACGGGATGCGACCTCGTTTCGAAGTTGCGAGGTGCTGAGTATCTGTTTATCGTCTAATCGTATTATCACATCTCCCTGTTGTATACCGGCTCGTTCCGCAGGACTATTCTCCTGTACGTCTGAAACAAGAGCACCTTCGTTTATCGAAAGATCCATTGCCTGTGCCATTATCTCGTCAATATCCTGAATGATAATACCTAACCAGCCGCGTATCACTTCACCGTGTGCAAGCAGCGATTCCATTACTCGCCGGGCCATATTTATCGGAACCGCAAATCCTATTCCCTGAAAACCACCGGTGCGCGTTGCAATCGCGGAGTTGATACCGATCAGCTCACCGTTCATATTCACCAGGGCACCGCCTGAGTTACCCGGATTGATTGCGGCGTCGGTCTGTATAAAATCTTCGTACTCCGCAAGCCCGACACCTGTTCGACCTTTGGCACTGACGATACCGCTTGTAACCGTGTGTGCGAGTTCCGGACTTAACGGACTTCCAATGGCAAGTACCCACTCGCCGATTTCCATCTCGTCGCTGTCACCGAGGGGAATTGCAGGCAGGTTGTCGGCTTCGACTTTTAATATAGCGATATCTGTTTGCGGATCGGTGCCCACTACCGTTGCCGGAAAAGTACGCCGGTCGATTAGCCGCACACGGATTGTGTCGGCATTTTCGATCACGTGATTATTTGTAATAATATATCCTTCATTGCTCACTATTACACCGGATCCAAGACCGGAGCGGCGGTATTCGCGCTCCTCCGGTTCTTGACGCGGCTGGCGGCGACCGAAGAAGTCCTCAAAAAAATCATCAAAAGGACTTCGGAAAAATGGGAAAAAACGGTCCTCTCGTACGCGGTAGACCCGTTCCGTAAATACGGTGACCACCGACGGATTTACCGATTTTGCAAGTTCCACGAAGGCTTTATTCAGATCGGCAAGTGTCCGTATTTCCTGATCGACCGCCGGTATCGATTCACTTGGATTTACGAAATTCGGTGTACCGTAGACCGGCTGGGTCGGGGTACGATCCCATTGAGTCGCGATGAGCAGCCCTACGAGCAGCCCGATACTCAACAGCACAATGGCTGATAATCTGGAACGCACACGCATATTCATACCTCCCAAATCAATAGGTCTAAGAAAAACATTATACGATAATGGTTATAGTATCTCGATTTGATATATGATGAAATATAATAAATATTTTATTTTAAATAAAGATTAGGTCATATTTGTCTGCCTGTTGCTATTATGGAGTTCATTTCCTAAATTTTGCAATCTTCCAGGGAGGAAGGTAACATCCATTACATTCAGGGAAATGAACCAAAAAGTCGAAGATAATGAAAAAATATATACCGTATAGATTGCGAATCGGTATCCTCTCCGTCACCGCCCTCATGGCTTTTGCATCGAATTCCATAATCTGCCGGTTTGCATTACGTGACGGAGCTATCGATGCGAGTAGTTTCTCCGTCATACGTTTGCTCTCCGGCGCCGTGGCATTATGGGTCATTCTTGTTCTGTCCGGGTATAGGAAAAAACCCGAGTACGACGGAAGCTGGACATCGGCAGCGATGTTATTTCTGTATGCGTTTGCTTTCTCGTTCGCTTACATCGAATTGAATGCAGGCATCGGGGCGCTCATACTTTTTGGTGCTGTGCAGATTACGATGATTTTTACCGGAACTATTAAAGGGGAACGCCCGCATCCGCTTCAGTGGGGTGGTCTGATCTTAGCACTTGGTGGATTAGTGTATTTGGTATCGCCCGGACTTACCTCTCCGCCAATCAATAGTTCATTGCTCATGGCGGCTGCCGGCATTGCATGGGGCGTATATTCACTACGCGGACGGGGAAACAAACATCCGGTTGCAGTTACTACCGATAATTTTATCAGGACCATACCGTTTGTTTTCATAGCGGGTTTGATTTTCTTTCCGCAACTCCATCTCACGACATCCGGATTTGTATGGGCGGTGATATCCGGCGCCTTAACATCCGGAATCGGTTATATTATCTGGTATGCGGCATTGCGCGGACTCACATCGATAAGGGCGGCAATAATTCAATTATCGGTACCGGTAATAGCTGCATTCGGGGGTGTTATGCTTCTATCCGAGAGTATTACCTTCCGGCTGATTTTATCGGCAATTCTGACTCTCGGCGGCGTTGCAGTAGCAATTGTCATCAAACAAAAGAATTAATAGTTCACAAAATTTTGTATATTTGATATAACAGTATAACTGATATAACTGCAATTCACATCGAAATATACTTGCGGAGGTGCTATGGCTGCACGTAAGGCAGAAATAATCGTCCGCGACCTGCTGTATCAGGCAGGTATCGAAATAAACGGAAACCAACCCTGGGATCTTCACATTCACGATAACCGGCTTTACGATCGGGTTTTACGCGATGCCGCGCTCGGATTGGGC
>PWJF01000170.1 GCA_003560935.1 Ignavibacteriales bacterium | reverse complement strand
CATAATATTATATATCATGATTTACACAGCGTGCATCATAACGTTTGCATCCTGTGATCTGTTCGAGCCGCGAACTCCCGAAGACCCGACCGCCGCACGCGGTAATTTTATCCCGCCGACCACATTTGAAATCGTCATCGAAAATTTCATCAACGCAATCAATGAACGAAACGCCCAGCACTACATACAGTGTTTCGTCGATCCGTCGTTATCCGAAAAAGTGTTTATCTTCGAGCCGACCACTGCGGCAAGAAACCAGTTCAGTCCGTTGTTTGAAGATTGGACGGTACAGGATGAACGCATGTATCTTGATAATCTTATTTCCAGTATTCCCGACAATGCGACGCTGCATCTTGCTCTGGAAAACGGTCACTTCGAAGCAGAATTCGCAAATGAAGCTATATACACGGCTTCATATCGTCTGAACGCACAACATACGAACGAGGGTTTTCAGTATCATTTGTTTGAAGGCACGCTGAGGTTTGAAATGGCTACCGACCAGACAAATAACTGGGTGATCGTACGATGGGTTGATCTGAGCGACAGCGAACAGCGAAGCTGGAGCGATTTGAAGGGTACGTTTAAATTATAATCATGAAAAGTTTTTTCCTCTATATCGGCATTTCCACGGTAATATTTTTCAGCTGCATTAACCCGTTTGCTCCGTCATTCGACGATTCGCCTTTTACGGATAGAGATGTTCTCGGCGACCAATCGACAATCGAAGGCGCTTTTACCAATTTCAAGCTGTCGTATACGACACAGGATACGTTATTATACGGCCGGCTGCTTGCTCCTGATTTTGTATTTGTATATACTGATTATGACCGTGGTATAGACGTGTCGTGGGGTCGGGATGAGGATATGCGGGCTACGCACAGGATGTTTATGAGCGCCAACAACATCGATCTTATCTGGAACGAGATCATTACACAATCTGGCGATTCGCTTCGGACGTCGGTGAGACGGTCGTTCAATCTGACCGTATCGTTTACCGCCGACGACGTCGTAAGCATCGGCGGGTATGCTAATTTATTATTTGAACGCAGCGATCCGGAAAATCTCTGGAAGATTACACGCTGGACAGACGAGTCAAATTTTTAAAACCAGGATTGAGGATTTACATTTATATGGGTTACGTACTTCGCGAAGGGTTTTCCGGTTTTAAGCGAGCAAAACTCTCAACAACAATTTCGATCGTTACTATCAGCATTTCATTGATATTGCTCGGTACCTTTGCGATAATATTTGCAAACCTGCATGAGTTGGCTGACGCCCTCAAACGTGAAGTTCAAATTGAAGTATTTTTACTGGATGATATTAGCGATGCACAACGCAACCGGTTGAATGAACGCATCAGCACACACTCCGGTGTAGAGGGCGTGATCTATATTTCAAAAGATGATGCAGCGGAGATTTTTAAAGAAGAGTTCGGCGAAGATATTTTCAGCGTATTGGATTTCAATCCGTTACCGGCATCGTTTCGGGTATCGTTGCAGCCCGAATATGTCCACATAGATTCCATTGCGGCGATAGCCGAGTATATGGAGGGCCTCGAAGGTACTGAATCAATCCAATACCGTCAATCGCTTCTTGAGATGCTGACCGACCGAATCCAGACCGTGATAGTAGTGTCGGTCGGAGTCGGTATACTGCTCGCCATTTCTGCAATATTTCTCGTATCGAACACAATCCGTCTTACCATTTATGCAAAACGAAAACTTATTCAAACCATGAAGCTCGTTGGTGCAACACGGGCATTCATACGGAAACCCTTTCTACTGGAAGGATTTGTACAGGGGCTTTGCGGGGGTGCAGTTGCGGTCGTATTTATCTACGTCATCCTTTATTTTATCCGGAGAAATTTTTCCGAACACCTCTTTGTCCTTGGCGAACATGAATTGTATTTCTACGGTGCTGTATTGCTCACCGGCAGTATTCTGGGGTTACTCGGCAGTGCGGTTTCAATTAGGCGTTTTTTGCGGTGATTGCTCCGCCACTTGACTTCATTCTACTACTTTTTTACCTTGTACTATATCAACAAACCTGAGAAGTCTTGAACAATCCACCTTCCCGGTTGGATTCAGATACCCTTTATTCCTTCAACACTTCTCATACCAATATCCACAGGTATTATATGGATAGAAATACCTCACCACCGGATTGTACCTACTCTTACCGGCGGCGTGTTCTCCAAACCGCAAATCAAGGAGTATTTAATCATGTATCAAAAATCACCGACGCAGGAATGGGCTTCGAGCGTGGTTCGCTACAAGAAATTTCCCGGAAGCTGGGCATGGCTTCTGCACCGCATCACCGGGCTTGGGCTAACAGCGTATGTGCTTGTCCATATCAACACACTTGCATCTCTACAGGAGGGTCCCGAAGCATTTAACGCAAAGATGCAGGTTTTCATGCAGCCGCACTGGATATTCGCTGCCTGGATTTTATTCGGACTCGTCATCTACCACACGCTGAACGGCATCCGCATCGTCATCATCGACTTCGGCAAAGGTGCCAAATATCATAAACAGTTGTTATACGGCGCAGTTGTTATCGGTCTTATCGTGTTTCTGTGGATGGGATATATCATGTTTTTCGTTCACACCGATCACGATTTTCTATCGAACATCGTTTCGTTCTTTTAATGAAAATGATCAAGGAGTTTTACCATGTCATATAAATATACAGGTTCACGCGGATCGGGATCGATGAGCTGGTTCCTGCAGCGCATCAGCGGTATTGTACTGGTCTTTGTAATGGTCGGACATTTCACCCTTATGCACTATAATCCCGAAATGGGTCACTTATACGACCGCGTCTACGAACGAATGCAGAATCCGTACTACCAGATGCTGCAGATCGCGTTCGTGGTGCTCGCACTGTACCACGGACTGCAGGGCGTCTGGAACGTCTACCGCGATTTTAAATTTCCGTCGTGGCTCAACATGGCGGTTTTGAGTTTGCTTATCGTTGCCGGCGTCGGTTTTGGCGCGCTTGGTATTGCAAACATATTACATTTTTAATGTCAACGAAAAAGGAAACACTATAATGATACTATCACATGACGTCGTTATCGTGGGAAGCGGGTTGGCGGGTTTGCGCGCGGCGCTTGAAGCATCTCAATATTTCAACGTTGCCGTTGTATCAAAACTCTTCCCCCTCCGTTCGCACTCGGGTGCGGCGCAGGGCGGTATCGCAGCCTCGCTGGCAAACGAAGAAGAAGACCACATCGACTGGCACTTCTTCGATACAGTGAAGGGTTCGGATTATCTCGGCGACCAGGATGCAATCGAGCTGCTCGTGAACGATGCAATTCCCACGCTCTATGAACT
>PWJF01000205.1 GCA_003560935.1 Ignavibacteriales bacterium | reverse complement strand
ACTCGAGGAATACGAACAAAAAATTATTTCATGGCGTGATAACGATCGTTGATCACGATGATCAGTTATATGAAAGGCGTTGAATGAAAATTACCGATTATCTCAGCACAGAATTTGTCCATGCTTCGGTGAAAGGAAAGAACAAAAACGACGTCATCGAAGAAATGCTGAATTTGATTAGCGTTTCGGAGAACATACTCGATTTTGAAAAAGTCCGGCTCGCTGTATTTGAACGCGAGCAAATAATGTCGACCGGAGTCGGGAACGGTTTCGCGATCCCTCACGGGAAAAGCGATGCGGTCTCCGATATCGTCGCCGGCTTCGGCATAACCGAACGCCCGGTCGATTACGACGCACTCGATGATAAACCCGTTCGCCTGGTCTTCATACTTGTGGGCAAAGAAAACATGGTCGGCTCGCACATCAAATTGCTCAGCCGCGTATCGAGGCTTATGAACAACGAATCGTTCAGGAATAAGCTTCTGACGCTTACAACACCGGAGGAAATTTTAAATGCATTTCGTGAGGAGGAGTCGATACAATTTGTATAATCATCAACCGGCAGAAGGAGAAAATTGAAGTTTAAATCGATTACCGGTGCGAAAGATATATTACCGGCGGAATCGTATCGATGGCAGTATGTCGAACAGACATTTCGCGATCTTGCCCACCGATATAATTTCAAAGAAATAAGAACCCCGGTGTTCGAACAGACGGAATTATTTGCCCGCAGTATCGGCGAGCTAACCGATATTGTCGGCAAGGAAATGTATACCTTCGAAGACCGCAGCGGCAACTCTCTGACCCTGAAACCCGAAATGACCGCAGGTGTTATCCGCGCCTTTCTTCAACATAATCTCGGGCAGCAGCAGCCGGTTACAAAAGTATACTACCTCGCGCCGATGTTCCGGCAGGAACGACCGCAAAAAGGACGGCTGCGTCAGTTTCATCAGTTCGGTCTCGAAATTATCGGTTCTCCTCACGCGGAGGCCGACGCCGAGATAATCGTCATGACCGCAGAATATTACTCACAACTTGGCATTACACAAGCCGGGCTAAAAATCAATTCCGTAGGATGTGAGAAATGCCGGCCCGCTTACAAAGAAAAATTAAAAGACTATCTCCGTCCACATCTTTCAAAACTATCTCAAGACAGTCAGCGGCGTTTTGAAACCAATCCCCTTCGTATTCTCGATTCGAAAGATGAACGCGATCGGGAACTCACGATCGACGCTCCGCTGCAAAAAGATAACCTGTGTCGGGAATGCAATGAGCATTTCATTCGACTTCAGGAAATATTGACGGAAGCCGCCGTATCGTTTACGGTCGACGGCCGGATTGTCCGCGGACTCGATTATTACACTAAAACGGCATTCGAATTTATCAGCCCGGCGCTCGGATCGCAGGATGCTCTGTCGGGCGGCGGAAGATACGATCTGCTTGCAAAAGAACTCGGCGGCGGCAATGTACCCGCTGTGGGAGTTGCCGGCGGAATCGAACGGCTGCTGCTTGTTCTCGAAGCGGGCGGTTTATCCGCGGGCGGCGAGCAGGTACCGGTAGTATACCTTGCTGCGGCGGACAACGAATCGCGCGCGTGGCTGTACGGCATCACACAACAGCTTCGCCGGAACGGGATCCCGTGCGACACGGACCTTATGAACCGAAGCTTAAAAGCACAGATGCGCGAAGCCTCCCGCCAGCAGGTACTGTATACTATCATAGCGGGCACAGCAGAACGAAACCGGAATGAAGTTGTTGTAAAGAATATGGAACGCGGCAAGCAAAAATCGGTTCCGGTCAACGAGCTTGTGGATACTCTAACCCAGCAATTACCGGGTACAGGCAATGCCAGCTAAAAAAGCGGACCTTAAATATCGCTTGAAGATCGTTCCTTATGCCGATAAACGAACGGGAACCGAAGGACATCTGTTTAAGTTGTCGACACTCAAAGAATTCAGAACATATATGTACGATATACTTGTCGATATACATGTAAAAGAAAAGACGGTTCAGTTAACCATTCAGGGGATCAGCACGCCGCAGCTTTCTATTCCCGAACACGGGCCCGCAGTATTTCAAAAAGTTCTGTACAACCTGCGCGGCGCATATGCCGTGGTTGTCTCTAAGTTAAACGGACCGAAGAGTTCGTTTAACGTTCGTTTTACTCCGAAGAAAACCATCAGAAAAGGAAGATCAAAAAAATCATTTGTTGAACTCGAAACTACACATAAAGAATAAACTCTATGCGACCTATACTCATTGAACTCGGACCGATAACACTGTACAGTTACGGACTGATGATGGCGCTCGGATTCATGGCGGCATATACAGTCCTGCACAAAGAACACCTACGTTTGAAACTGAAAGTTGATAATGCCGGTACGCTGTTGATAATCGGATTGGTCAGCGGCATCATAGGTGCAAAAATACTCTACCTCTTCACCGATTGGGACAGATTTGTGCAGGATCCGGTCAGGATGCTCTTCTCCCCCGCCGGGCTTGTATGGTACGGCGGTTTTATCGGCGGATTCGCGGGTATGTTTTATTACGTACGAAAAAAACGGCTTCCGGTATTGCAATACCTCGATATGATCGGACTCGGCGGCATGATCGGCTATGCGGTCGGTCGTCTCGGCTGTCATTTCGCGGGCGACGGCGACTACGGCATCCCGACGGAACTCCCATGGGGTACAATCTACGCGAACGGAACGGTAAAACCGACGACCGCGGCGGCGGATTATTTTTCTCGAAATCCCGAAGCCGCGGCGGAATGGAATTACAGAGAGCTTGCCGCACATATTGTGGATAGCAACCGGTATGGATCTATCACGGAATTCGATCTCACCGTCGCCATGCACCCGACACCGGTATACGAATTTCTCATGGGTGTTGTAGTATTTTTCATTCTGTGGAAATTGAGACTGAAACTGCATCCCGCAGGTATGGTATTCGGAGTGTATCTGTTGTTAATGTCGGTGCAGCGTTTTGCAATAGAATTTTTAAGATTAAATCCTGTCGCCGCACTCGGTTTAAGTCAGGCGCAGCTCTTCTCTATCGGGATCTTTATCGCCGGGCTCGTGATGATCTACATTTTAAAACAACGCGAGAAGCTGAACCACATATGAGAACTATTACACTGATCTCAAAAGACGATTGCTCGTTATGCGACACCGCGCTGGAAACGCTCGAACGCATACGCACCGAAAAACCGTTTCGTATCGACGTTAAAAAGATCGAACCCGGAATGCCGGAATATGAAAAGTATAAAGAAAAAATTCCGGTGATCATTGTCGACGGGAAGGAGATGTTTTATTATCGATTGGCCGAGCACGAATTACGGTCACTGTTGT
>PWJF01000055.1 GCA_003560935.1 Ignavibacteriales bacterium | reverse complement strand
CTCCGGTCGGATTATTCGGTTACTTCCTCTAAATTTCTAATAAATGCTTCACCCACCCACACTCTGTCGAAATCCACCTTTGCAGTACGGTGAGCGATTCGTACCGATTCGGCATCGGGAGCTTCAAAGGCACCAATCATACGGCTGCCGTCATCGGAGACATAACTGCGCATTGCTTTAATTTTGTGTTGTTCGAGACAGGGTCCCAACCGTTCGCTTATGTTATTGAGATCTTCCTCATTGAGCGGCGGGTCGAATGTGTGTTCAACAATCAGATATTTCATAAAGCACCTATAATAGTATGTTTAATGAACGGTTTTTTATAACAACGATATATGAGCCCGAACTCCCAGTTGCAAATGAAACGGTGCTGCCTGCTGAATTCCATTATAATGTCTGTATATAGGGATCTGAATGAACGAATACGTTTCAACAATAGAGCTAACATTCATCTGAAATCCCGGACTCAGAAAAATCCATCTTCCGCCCGTGTTCTCCCGCGGTTCATGTGTTTGTCCCACATCGGCATAATCCTGAAACCTGCCGTTTATCTGCAGGAGTAATCCGGCTCGTTCGAGAAAAAAGTATTCGGTTCCGAGATGTACCTGCACTACATCGCCGAAGCGATAATCGTCTACTCCTTTACCGTTATGCTGATACGTTACCGTTGCAGAGAGGGGCATCGCAGTGTATGTCCCATCAAGTGTCGGTAAACCGAGCATTACCTGACGATATGATATTCCTGCAATATAATCGTATGAACCCGTTCCCGGCTGGATCGTGATCTCTCCGATTGTGCCGTTTGTATTGCGTGCATCAGTCATACCGGTAGGAAGCTTGAGCCCTGTCTGAATATTGAGATACGGACCGTAGCCCATCAGATCGGGGAGGGAAAGTGAATAAGAGCCACTTACCACGACGTCACCCAGCCCGCTGAAATTCCAGCTTTCCCATTCCGATCCATTGGAATGATCATCTCCGTTGTGCGAATGTCCGTTGTTGACAATGTGATGATGTTCGCGGTTGATGAACGGGAGTTCGACTGCAAAACCGAGCCGGTCGGTGAGTCCCGTCTGTACCGTGAGGACCGAGCGGTTATTGATCGTTTGCACTTCATCATGATGATGCGGTATTGCCCCGACGAACGACCGCTGCGAGCCGACATAAATTTGTTCCTGGTTGATATATTCGTATGCGTATTGAATATTCAACCATCCCCCTTCAAGATAGTGGTGATGATCGAGGGGACATACCGCAGATCCACAGCTTCCATATGTTTGTTTGGTAATGAGCGGTATCAAAAAAAAGAGAAAGAGGATTAAGTAGAATTGTAGTCTCATAGCACCTACCATCATTATGTTACAGGTTACCGTGACTTCGAGCGATTACAAATCCCCGCCGTCACTCCGACGACGGAGAGTAGGTATTTTGCCTAACAACACTTTCTGAATATAGGTTCACTATCACCTAATATGAATAATTCCCGCCGGATGTTTCTGCCGGCGGGAATGGTCCGTTAGTTTATTTGAGCCCGCTCTGTTGAATTTTACCTCTCCCTACGCTTTATGAGAGGGTATAATTTCAGGCGTTATTGTTGTACCATTATTGATGGAATCACGAACGGGCGAATAGGTGAAACCTCTGTTGGCAATTTCCCGCAATGTATCGGCGTCGGCGTCACCGTCTATTTCAATACGGACCCGCAGTTCGCTGAGCCCCGGCCGTACATTCTTATTGATTGCAAAAAAACCATGCAGATCGATATCGCCTTCGAGAGAGATTTCAAGTTTATCGAGCTCAACCCCCATGAAAGCGGCATTTGCATTGGTTGTTGCGACAATACAGGAGCCGACCGCCTGGAGCAGACGTTCGATCGGTGCAGGAGCTGCGTCGGCAGTGGTAAACTCCGTCGGCTGATCAGTGTGTTCGATAAATTCCCGTTTCCCCTCGTGAAAGAGACGTCCGTCAATTTTGTATCCGCTGATACGCGTTGCTACCCGTCCGCCGCCCTGCCAGTTGCTTTTTGAGCGAAAGGTCATATTGCCTATCTTTGGATTTTCTTTCAGTTGGTTAGCGAATTTCCCCAGAACCTGTGTATTGAGTCCATTTACTACAGGATTTTCTTTTATTGTTGCAGATGCATTACCCATCTGAACCTCCTTAATTTACAATTTTGATTTTGTGTGTTCTCTTGAAATATTATTTACCATATATTGGTGCGGAGGATTTCAGGCTTCCGCTCGAGCTTTCGATTTCAATTAAAAAGCCGTTTGCATCTTCAAATGCAAAATCCAGACCGTAACCGCGATAGTGATGTTCCGATTTTGCAAGTACAAATCCGTTGTTCTTCTTTGCACCCCAGTAGACGAGGTTATCAACCACAACCGGTGATCTGCCGTCGTTACCTGTAACCAGATCGAGTTTCATTTCAGCCGTGGTTCCGTCACCGAGCCGTGCATATGCTTCCATCCCGTTAATTTCCCATGTAATCTCTTCACGCTCTTCTGCAACGACAACTCTGCCCCATTCAGCCGGAAAGACATGACTGAAAAGATACGATGCCGCTTCAACCTGTTCATACGTGGCTCCGGGTTCGAAGGTGAATATCACTTCTCTCATACCTTGAGTGAAATCACCGCCGAGATCTCCCGATATCCAGACAAGCATGTCATCGAGTTCTACATTTCCGAGGTGACCGGCTTTTATTTTCACTCCCATATTGAACTTGCAGAAGTCCTTATCGGGTGAAGTGTTAAAGTAGCAGGGACAGAACAGCACACAACTGCATGCTTCAATAAATGAAGCGTTGATGTGCCAGTTTTCGTCCGTGCTGTTAGCCGGTAAGACGAATAGTAACGACATGACCGTTACCACTGAAACGAGTGACTTGAATGATTTTTTCATTGTAACCTCCCTAAAATAATGAATGATTGTATGGTTTGAGCCAGAGGCTCATCCGCCTGTGGCGGAGATTGAGTTATTGCATGAATGCATGACTGCATGGATTGTTTTCACTTGTTGTTTAAGGCATCTATAGAATCCGGATGTGCAACCGTGTATCCCATACGCCGGATTGCTTGTATTGCGTCCTCTACGGATTCATCTCCAGTATGTTCGATCTTCACGGCATCGGCTTGAATATCTATCTGCACCGTTTCGATTCCCTCGATCCTAAGAACCGTTCTTCGGACCATGCTTCCGCACGATGTGCAGTGCATTCCCTGTACCGGAAGTATCGTTGTACTGTTTTCCTTTTCTCCGTCACCGGATGTTACAGTAAATACAGAGCCGGTACTAAACAGAATCAGAATTAATAAACGCATACAAACTCCTATAAAAATTATTTTCCTTTTT
>PWJF01000358.1 GCA_003560935.1 Ignavibacteriales bacterium | reverse complement strand
TTTTTATACTCGTGTTGAAACCGCCGGGTTGACCGTTCAAGCTCAGCTATAAAATGATAATTCATTGAACGAAGCCTGATACTTAAGATCTCGACCAATCGCCTGGCAAAATCATGGTGGGTCTGAAGAAGATAATCGAATTCCATTTTCGATAATACATATGTCAGACAATCGTCTGCGGCAATAACGTCTGCCGAACGGCTGCGACAATCAATGACTTCCATTTCTCCGAAAAGATCGCCGGGATGCAAAAGAGCAAGCATGTACTCATCACCGGTTCGGGTTTTCCGTATAATTTTTACCCGCCCCTCAATAAGAAAAAATAATTCATCGGACTCTGTATCCTCTCGAACGATTACTTCTTCTCGTCTATATCTACGCTCTTCCAAGTGTTTACTGATCTCTTCGAACTGTGCGTCAGTAAGCATCTCAAATAAAATGTTATACCGCAGCCGCATGTTATATTTTGGGACATCGGTTACCACGCTCTGACTCATATATACTCCTCCCTTTAGGAAAAAGAGCTCTTTTTTAATTTATATGCAGAAAATGCCCAAATACGGAAAAACCATTCATCCCTATTGAATTATATCTAAACTTCTAATTTTTTCTGCTTTGTTGAAAAATCACAATTTTGCGTATCGAGCTGGTTCTTACGCGGTTTCCGAATTCAATACAAAGCCCACACGCTGCGATGGCGGTAATGTTGATCATGCTGCCGCCAAACGTGCATCCGTTAATGCCGGTAATAAACGGCGATACACCGTGTTTATCAAACCATCCTCCGGAGACCGCAAACAAACCATCATCAAGTGCACGTAAAGAATAAATAGAATTGAGTGTTCTGACATACACAATATCACCGGTTTGTACGTCATGCCTAAAAAGAGTGTTTCTTTTGTCGGTACTCAATCCGATAAAACGCGAGAGTGATATTCCTTCGGGCATAGTATTTACCCTTCCGGTTGAAGTACTATTTTATCTACTACATCAGTGCAGCTGAATCTTGAAAAGTATGATACTCTACTACTACAGATTTTAGTGATGCTGAAAATATAGTCATTTATAAAATCGAAATAAAGAGCATTAACATCCCCGAAGCTGAAATTGTTAAAGTGCCGGTTTTCCTTCAATAAATCAACTATTTCGCAATAAATTACTAATAATCAAAATCCGGTGGTCCAAGCGGACTTTCTTTACATCCGGTTCGTTCAACGGTATACACCGCACTTGCAATTTTCCACCTCTCGTCCGTTTTCACCATATTGAATGCATCCTTCCCGCAATGGCTGAATTCTTTATCTATGTAAAAATCGTAGGGAGTCCAGACAACGGCAATTCGCCCGTGAATGAGAACTATCGGGTCCCACATCCGTTCGTATAAATAATCTGACCATCCTGAAACACTTTTCAGAAAGTTATCAATCGTCTCGAACCTCGTTGTCCATTCCTTACCGTCCTCACGGACGGAGACAAATACTCCCCCCGGCATCAAAACGGATGCGAGCTTGACCGAATCTGCCTCAGCCATTCCGTCGAAGAAAGTCTGTATCGCATCCAAAATCTGCTCCTCATCGTTTTGTGCCGATAATACCATGTGTAAGATTATTACGATACTTACTGAAATTACGATAGCTCGTATAAGCTGCATTGTTATTCCTTATGCATTTATTAAATAATCAATTTTTAATAATATATACTGAATTTCCCAATAGATTGCCATAGCACCGATATTTTCTCCGTTACTTTCCATAATCGGAAATGCAGTCACGCCGATATGTCTGCGCACATCATCGTATCCGCGTAGCCACATTGTACCGTAATTCGGTCGTAATTCCGTCAATGCGATCATAAGCGGAAGGGATTCTGGCATGAGCGGATTTTCCGATTCATCAGTCGGTGTAAATAGACGTGTCCACGCACCATAATAGAGGAGGTTACCGTCTGTATCAACGATGAACACCGGTGAGGAACGTCAGTAAAAGGATGAATATAGATAGACTGATTTTCAAAAATGACCAATACGGTCAAACTTGAAAGTATATATTTGATCCTCATTTGTTTCTTAAGTCCTCTTTGTATAACCGGTTTGATGTATCCATCAAAGGATTATTTTGTAACGCGTGAAACGGTCCGGTTATGTTACGACATTTAGCTTTGCGGTCATGCTTTGTGGAAAGGAACACTATTGCAAACGTCGGCTTGAACCCCTACCCGTCCGCCAGGCGGGTCTCGGACATACTTTGCTGAAGTGCAACTTTTATTTCTTCGGGCAAGGTACCTCTTATTGATTTTGCTTTCATTCTGTTTCCCCTAGCCGGCCCGATTCATTGGATATATAAGCAATCCAATTGTAGAGACCGTCTTCGCTCGAACTTTCTGCCGGGATGGAATTTCTTTTCCTGCTTCGGTCTTTGAAACTCCGGAACGCATGCCCGATGTTATTTCTCTCCCCACTTTCCGTAAATCGACAATTATCTCGTTAGTATGCTGATATCGATCGGAAAGATCCTTCTCAAGACATTTGTTGATTATTTTCTCTAAATCCATAGGTATATCGCTCCGCAATCCGGTAACCGGTTCAGGGTCTTCGTTAATAATCGAATACACAAGTGCGCTTTCATACTCGCTCTTGAACGGGCGCTGTCCCGTTATCATTTCATACATCACCGCACCCAACGACCAGATATCCGTGCGGTGATCGACTTTACTGCCCTGTGCCTGTTCGGGGGACATGTATGGAATGGTGCCGAGAGTTGTACCGGACTTTGTTAGCATCGAACGTTCGGCTGCTTTTGCTAATCCGAAATCTATAATTTTAATCTGTTCATCTTTTGTAACAAATATATTAGCCGGCTTAAGATCTCTAAGCACGATTCCTTTCTCGTGTGCTTTCTGCAATCCCGATGCAACTTGAATCGCATAGTTCACAACATCTTTTAACGGAAGTGGGCTCTGCTCAATTTTTTCTTTCAACGACATACCTTCATAGTATGCCATGACGATGAAGAGGTTTGCATCGTCAGTCTCTTCAATAGAATAGATGGTACAGATATTCGAATGGTCGAGAATTGAAGCCGATTGCGCTTCGTTGATAAATCGTTTTTTCTCTGTTTGATCGGATCCGACATGAGAAGGCAGAAACTTCAACGCGACGGTGCGATCGAGTTTGGTGTCGCGGGCTTTGTAGATGACACCCATGCCGCCTTCCCCTAATTTCTCAAGAATTTTGTAATGAGAAATCATTAGCCCTATCATAGGTACCTCCTCGCCCTCGTCCCGACCTCCTGACAAAAAGCGTCGGGAGACAAACACCGTGAAAGCGCCGCCCCGAATTTCTTCGGCAAAACTATATCTGTTGGTTGAAAAACACTCGCGGGCAGTTTTGGGACTTTATAAACGACGTCCATGCCACCCTCGTCTAATTTGTCAAGGATAGTATCAGCCGAAGGCTTGAGCCTGAGGCTCATCAGCCTCGGGCTGAGATCCACCTCTGGCGGATAATGTGAAATTGTTTGTCCTACCATAGCACTCCCCCCAATAATTATTACACCATCAACATCATGTACGACGGCAAAAAACAGAGCGATTGTATTCCGTCTTTTAAAAATTCTTACCGGCAACTACCGTATATTGGTCAATGGACATATCTTCGCTTGTTACAGATTTTTTTCCCGATTTTTGTTCGAGCTTCATTTTCCATTGATACACATCGGCAAACAGGTGCTGCACTTTACCGACGTATTCATCAAACAACCCGCTCTTTTCATAATTATCGGCTGCCTGTTTATTTTCCCAGATAGTAATTGAAAAAAATTCATTCTCATCCTGCAGGTTCTGTGTGAGAAATGCATACTTGCATCCCTTAACCCGTCGTAATCCCGGTCCGATTTCATTTTTGTATATTTCTTTCGCTTCTTCCTTTTTATCGGATTTGACGCGGGCAGAAATAATGCGTACATACATCGGTGAATATTTTTTAGTCTCGGGAAGCTCTACCTCCGACAGATACGATACGTCGTAAGAATCTATGATCGGCTCATCCGACTCTGGTTTATACTCAAGCGTATAATCCGTTGTAAGCTGGATCTTCCATTCCGACGAATCTTCCATTAACGGACGAACCTTGTCATAGAGCTGCCGGAAACGCCCGCTTTTTTCGTATTCCTCCGCATCGGCCGGGCTATCCCATAATGTCATCGAGATACACTCTCCCTTATGCCGGGCACTCTGAATCAGGCATGCATATCTGCATCCTTTTGTATTTTGCAGAACAGGTACGATCGCCTTATCATAGAAATTGATAAGGGTATCGAGCTTATCGGCAAGCGCATTTATTCGAAGAAACCGCATATACATGGCGACCGCTCCAAATATTTGTTTTTAGATGAAGATGGTATACTATATATATCGAGGTAACGGTGAATCCTATTTTTGACGTTTAATGACTACCATAGTGATATCGTCCATAGGTTCAGTCTTTCCCATATGCTCACGGACTGCTTCGGTAATCCTTGCAATGATACTATCTGCCGAAGCGTCGAGATTTTGTCTTATTATCTTCTCCAAACGTTCTTCACCGAACTGTTCATCGGCGATATTTTTTGCTTCGGTCACACCGTCGGAAAATATTACCAGAACGTCACCTTTATTAAACGGAATTGTCTTTTCGATATAAGGAAATTCCTCCATCATCCCGAGTACAAGACTATCGGAGGAAAGTCGTTGAGGTTTGTCGGAAGCGGAATACAAAAACGGGCTGTCGTGCCCTGCATTACAAAAGCAGAGCGTATGCTCATCGGTGTTGAGCACTCCGTAAAAACAAGTCACAAATCTGTCGGAGCCGGTGCTGTGATACAGGAGCTTATTCGACCGCTGCATACAATCACGCGCAGAAATGGTGATCGCTGCCTGACCGCGCAGCGTCGCCTGTAGATTTGCCATGAGTAATGCAGCGCTCAATCCTTTTCCCGCAACATCACCCAAACAAAATGCGAGATGCGATTCATCAATTCTGATAAAATCGAAATAATCGCCGCCAACCATCTGCGCCGCTACACTTGAGCCGGCAATGTCGTACCCGTGAACACCGGGCATCTTTTCAGGCAAGAGGTTATTTTGAATAATAGCCGCCACGCCGAGTTCATGCTGCAGCTTCAGATATGATTTTTCTTCTTCATACAGCCGGGCATTCTCGACTATCTGGGCGGATTGTGCCGCTATGATCGCCAGCAGACGTTGATCTCCATCGGTAAAATCTTTTCCCGATTTTTTATTATAAACGGTAAGGATGCCGATGAGCTTAGACTTCGCCATCAGCGGAACACTGAGTAACGTTGAAATTGCTTCGTCCCATTTCACGCCGCGAAACCGTGGGTCGTCCTGTGGATTCGAGATCAGCAGCGGTTTCCGGTTGATATGCATCCAACCCAATAGATTTTGATTAAGGTGAAAGGGCTGCTGGTCGCGTGAACTGACCATCGTCCGAACGAGTGTCTTCATCGATTCGTCGGTTTTATCGTCGACAAGCGTGATAACACCCTGTTCTGCATCGACCGCTCGAAGAGAGCGGCGGATGACGGTCTGCATTATCTCTTCTGAATTTTGCAGCGCGCCGATTGCCCGCGCAAGGTCGTTCAGGATGGTCAACTCTTCGATTGCACGTTTTAATCTCGAGTTTTCCTCAACCAACGCTTTGACAGCAGGATCATTCATTTGAGTCGATGCCATCACAAAACACTCTAATGTGGATAGAATTGTACGTACTACGAGCTCCCTGAAACAGCAGGTATATTACGGATAATCTGCCTGAATCGCAACAGTGGATGCCCATTTAATCCTTCTCCACCGGGCATACAGACATCTCAAAATGCGTATTTTACTTCGAAACCCGCTTATCGAACTCCACTACCGATACGGCAGGCATTGTCAGAATGTTAACACCCGTGAGTTTGCTCAATTCAACCGATCCCTTTATTGCCGTTTCGTTATCGGGTAATTCCACATGAAAGACAAGATCATATTGCCCGATCACCGCAGACATCTTATCTATCCTGCCGCCGAGGTCCTATCAACTTGTTTTGGTTTTTAATACCACGGATTTATTTCTGTGGCTTTTATTATACATCGCCTAGATGTAATATGCAAGAGGGGAATCAGATGTTTTACAATTTTCGGGCAAGGAAAAAATACTTTTCGACAGTCTCGTTAACTTCTATTGAAAATCCATGTTCCGATGCTAAATCCGCCAATTCATTACCTTCGGGTAAATGATCGTGTGAGACCGCACCGCCGATGGATTGATGAAACGCATTGATCTCGCGGGCGGCGTGCAGATGCGCTATCGAAAGGACTCCGCCCCGGATAAGAACCCGATGACACTCGGATAGAAATACATCGTGATTGTCGAGATGCGGTAAGACGGCAAATCCGATAACACCGGCTACCGAGTCGCCGCTAAAAGGAAAAATCTGTGCATCCGCCTGACAAAGACCGATGCCGTTATGCACCCGTTCTGTATTTGCGCGAGCAAGCATGTTGAATGATATATCCACACCGCAAAACGGTATGCCGTTCAGATATGAAAATAGAACTCCCGTCCCGCACCCGATATCGAGTACGGGTGCATTGCCGCCGGGTAACGAACGTATGAATGTATTCAAGATTCGATCAAGCAGATCGCGGTCGCGATCATCGAATTCCATTCCCCACCCGGCGGCTGCGTTATCAAAGAATTCCCGCTTTTCCCGGACCATCTGATGCTTAGCGGTCATACAATTTCATGACGATAATCGAAACAACAGCGAGCATGATCATTCCCGGATACGATCCGAGGATGGCCCCTGTGGTTATATGTTCCGAACCGATCGCCGATGCGGCTATCAATGAAAGTACACGCTCGGCGATTATAGCGGCGGGAATCGCATATATATAATTTATTTTCAGATTACGGGTGAACAATATAACAAGACTGCCAAGCACCGCAAGCTGCACCGTCATGTGCATTGCAATCGGCGCAGGCGGCATACCGGTTAACGAGTAGGATAATAACGGTGTTATGATGGCTGCAGCAAATACATAGCCGTACGACGTAAGCAATCCGAGCAGGATCACCGGCAGGAACATCGGCAGAAATGCCGGTCCGAGCCCGAACAGATGAAAGATCTTCGGCACGGTGACGCCGAGTCCGATGGCAATCGCCGTAAAGACTATATTGAGATAGAGCGGTCTGCTCTGTGCAATGGTAAGTGATTCTTGTGGATTCATTTTCTTTCCTTTCTTTTAGAGTGATATACTATAGAGTGACACGGACACCGGTAAAAAATAACCTACCGTCGATCGGGTATTCGTACATCATTTGATATGATGAATCGAACACATTTTCAATTGACAAAAACCACGACAGGCGGTCATTCGGATATATTGAAAATCTAACATTGACCAGTGTATAATCCGGCAATCGAAGATGAGCATTTGACGCTCCATATAACCGGGAAACATACTGAAGCGATACGGCGGCACTGACAATATGGTACCGTGCATTGAAACCTGTATATATCGTATGCCGCGGATTCATTTCGGTGTTATCCCCTGGATCAAGATATGCATACGATACATCGGCATGCAGTACCTGAGATACCGGAACATGCGCCGAGAACTCAGCGCCGCGATGAAACACCTTACCGGTATTTTCAAACCCAATGTTGGGCGGGACGCCCCCTATTCTTATAAGATTACTTCCTTCGATCTGAAAAAGTGCTGCATCTATTGTAATGTTGTTCGCAAATGTATGTAAGAGTCCTATATCATAGTTCCACACGCGTTCCGGTTCAAGATCCGGATTCGACGGCGGGAACATATACAACTCCTGCATGGTCGGACTACGGAATCCTTTCGATAGCGATCCGCGTACGGTTGAGCGCAGACCCACACGATATGCGGCACCTATCTGCGGTATGATCTCGTTATCGATAACATCACTGTTTTCGATCCTGATGCCGCCCGTAAGAAAGATACGATTGCCGATATCCTTACGTGTGAATATATAGAAACCAAGCTCGTTGTGCGAATGATTCCCAAAATCCATATTCGATATAATATTTTCCGCCTCACCGCCGTAATTTTTATAGTCTATACCGGCAGTCAGAGTAGTACCCGAAAACAGCGAAAAAGTTTGATAGAAAAGTGCGGCAATATTATAATCGTTCGAGATAGTATAATTGCAGGGTATCCGCGGGATCGATGTAGATGTCTTCATCTTCAGCCGATTTCACTGACGGTGTTAGAAGAAAAACGGTTGTCAGTATGTAAATGATCTTTTTCATTTGTGTGTGTGATGCGAATGTTTGCCTTTCATGGTGGATGTCAGGATGAGATTCCCGTGCTTCACACCTTTAAAACTCAGCAGGCGATCGGCAATCTTTTTCATCCGGGAAACAGTACCTTTCAGGATGATCACTTCAAGACAGTTATCATGATCAACATGCACGTGAGTCGTCGATACGATATTGTTGAAATGATCGTGTTGAAATGCGGTAAGATTACGTTCAAGATCATGGCGGTGATGATCGTACACGAATGTCAGCACACCGATACCGGATTTATTTCCAGATCGGACCTGCTGTTGTACGATAGTGTTGCGTATGATATCGCGGATTGCTTCCGACCGGTTGTTGTATCCTTTTTCTGCAATGAGTGCGTCGAAGTCCTCAAGGAGATCGTTCTCCATCGAGACACCGAAGCGTGCGAGTTGTGGCATGGTATCTCCGTAGCACGATTTTTAAAAAGGTAACACTATAAAATATGAAAGTCAACCCCGAATGGAATCAGAACAATTACATCGGTAAATATTGCGTGAGTCCAGTGATGATTATATTGCATTTATCCGGCATATTATTTATAATCATACGTACCGATATTATTTCTATGCAAGCGGAAGGGACGTTAAAAAAACAACGCAACCTTTGGTCATTACGAGGCATTATCGATAACCCCATAAAATCTATCAGAGTGCTTTATGGAGGAAGGGTCATGAGAACCAAACTATTTACGGTTATCGCTCTCTGGGTAGCCGTGCTGCACTTTTCTTTTTCCCAACCGGCACCATCCTGGAATCAGGAATTGCTCACGGAATTCTTTTCCATGTTTGAACGCGGGATAGAGTTCGCCAAAGACGCACAATTCGACAGCGCCTCGTATTATCTTGATCACTGCCAATCACTGCTCGATACCTTCGACACACATGAAGACCACTACGATTCGGTTCATATCCTTATTGCCGATGCGTACTACGAGCTCGGGCAACGGCTTCGACAGGCGCGTGATTTTCAAGGCGCAAAGGATTATCATATAAAGGCGCTCGATCTCCGTATGCAATTCCTTCCAGACAACGACCCGGCTGCCGGAGACTCATATTATTATCTTGCCGTCGTACATTTCGTTCTCGGTGAATATACTATCGGTATGCAGCGAATAAATACATCACTCAATATTCGAAAAGCTGCATTCGGTGAGCTGCATAATAAAGTCGCCGATAGCTATAATATGTTAGGAACCTTTTACAGCATTATGGATGAGTATGATCTGGCGCAAACTTATTATGAAAAAGCTCTCGCAATACGAATGGAACTCTTCGGCGAAGAACATTCCGACATCGCTTCAAGTTACAACAATCTCGGTATCGTTACCCGGCAGCGGGGTGATACCGACGCAGCGCTTGAATATTATTATAAAGCTGTTGCGATTCGTTTGGCCGAGCAGGGTGAGGAACATCCGTTAACTGCCGATAACTATATGAATATCGGCGTAATATATGCAATAAAAAGTATGTTCGATGAAGCGATAGAATATACTAAACGATCGCTGCATATTCGACAAGCTGTATTTGGCGAGGAAGATATTCGTGTCGCGTTGAATTTAAATAATCTCGGGGTTATATACCGTGATTCCGGCGATTACGAGACCGCCCTGGAATATTTAACCAAATCGCTCTCTATTCGCCGCAAACTTCTGGGCGATGTACATCCTGCAATCGCACAAAGTTTAAACAATATAGGCGTTGTTTATAAAAACACCGGAGACTATGAAAAAGCACTCGGATATCTGAGAGAAGCTATAGAGCAACGGGTGCAAATCTTCGGCAGGAATAACACACACGTTGCCGATTCGTATGTCTATCTCGGCAATATATATCGGAAAATGGAAGAATATGACTATGCTCTTTCCAGTTACCGCAAAGCAATCGCCTCCCTCGCGCCCGGATTCAGATCGATTGAAAAGCATACAAACAATTTTTCCGTTTTTGATGAAGCAATAGTTAACCGAAGTCTTCTCATCGCACTGGCGGAGAAAGCAGATTTATACTACAAGCTCTTTTCTCTTTCGCCCCAAAATCATGATCCGTTGCTGGCTGCTATACCGATTTACCACGCAGCCAGATACGTCACCGATCTGTTACGCAGCACATATGCCGCTGAACAATCGAAGCTATTCTTGAGCGAATTCAGCTCAGAAATATTCGAAAACGCGGTCAATACGCTATTCACTCTCTATGAATCAACGGGCGATCAACGACATATAACGGAAGCGTTTTCTTTCGCCGAATACCTGCGCGCTATGATTCTCTGGGAATCGATCATCGAATCACGCGCCCGCTCATTTGCCGGTATTCCTGAAGATAAGTTGAATGAAGAACGGGAACTTCATCAGCAACTCATTCAGGCACGGATACACTATCACCGTACACAATCGGATACCGATGAATTCCAATCTATTCGCTCAAACTACTTCGATATATTAATGACTTATCGGAATTTCATTGCTGATCTCGAACAAACCTATCCGCATTATCATGCACTCAAATACGATATAGGATCACCGTCGATATCGGACATGAGACATGTCCTGGATGACAATACCGCTATCTTACAATACATGCTCGGAGAAGAAAATAGTTTCCTGTTCATCGTAACCGGTCACGACTTTACCATGCTTCCGCTCGGACCCGTCACAAAAATCGAGGAGTACACACATACACTGCGACGGGTCATTCGCCGCCTCGACCGATCGGGTTTTGTTAACGTAAGCTCAACGTTATATTCGCTCTTGGTTGAACCGGCTCTCTCCTATATCGAAAACAAGAACAGATTACTAATCATCCCCGATGGGGTTTTACATCATCTACCGTTTGAAACACTTGTTGCGGAACCCGTTTCAGAACAAGAGGCACGTCCATCATTCTCATCTCTTCGGTACCTTATACATGATTTTAGCATCACCTATAATTATTCATCCAAGCTTGCCGTATTCCAATTCGAACAGGCGCGTCAACGGCTCATCGACACCCGGCACCCTCACTTTGCAGGATTTGCTCCGGTTTTTGCTTCAACTAACGATGAAGAAGAAAATTCCTATCGAACCATGCATTATACGGATGGTTGGATTGGGGAGCTCCCATACAGTGAGATAGAAATTCAAAATATCGTCGATATGTTTGAATCGGTTCGCTATCGGGCTGAGGGTTATTATCATTCTGACGCGACGAAGAAGAAGTTTATCAATTATGCTTCGGAGTATTCACATATTCATATTGCAAGCCATGGATTTTTCAACGAAGAGGAACCGATGTTATCGGGTGTCCTGTTCTCACCCGGGCATGATTCAGACATCGATGAAGAGCGGGACATTCTTTTCGCGGGTGAGATATACGGTCTCAATCTCGACTGTGATCTCGTAGTATTAAGCAGTTGTGAGAGCGGCATCGGGACCATCGCACGGGGTGAGGGGATTGTGGCACTCACGCGCGGATTGATCTATGCCGGAGCAGGTAACCTGCTTGTTTCACTCTGGAAAGTGACCGACCAACTTACAACCGAGTTAATGATCGAATTCTACCGGCATATTCTCGATGGCGATTCGTATCCCGATGCTTTGCGAAAAGCAAAACTGCACATTATCCAAAATGAGCCGTCAGCATTTCCAATG
This sequence comes from Ignavibacteriales bacterium, assembly GCA_003560935.1. GTDB lineage: Bacteria > Bacteroidota > Ignavibacteria > T3Sed10-11 > T3Sed10-11 > T3Sed10-11. The sequence goes on along the minus strand of PWJF01000358.1, from coordinate 1,056 downwards.
TTCTGGAGTGGGTTCATCATGATCGGTGTGTGACCATCATCAATTTACCGTCTCATCTGTTCTACGAGGTATTGAACCAATCCATCATCATCGGGTAACAATCCCGAAGCCGGCAACCGCCGGACTACCTCCTCCAAGCGTGTATTTTGTATATAAGCCCTCTGCAAATACGGCACGGCTTCTTCAATCTTTTCGATCGATGCTAGAGATATACCGGTCCAGAACACCACTTCGCCGTTTGTGGCTTCGTCCGGGAGCATACTCTCCGCCTCGCGGAATGCTTCCATTGCTTTCCATATGTCGTTTATTTCTGTCAACGCCAATCCTTCATTCAGCTTACGGTAAACTCGGGTTAGCGTCACGAGCCGTCTCAGCTCTGCAACCGGTTCGGGATGATCTTCCACACGTAAATCAAAAATTCGGTCAACCCAGGAATATCCCGTTGAGGTACCCGACACAATGACGAGTGCTGCCGATTGCTTGCCGCGTATATCGCCCCCTTCCTCCTCAGCTGCATCAAGGGAAGCGAGGAATCGTTCGGCAAGATCACCTTGTGTGGTTTCATACGCATTAGCCATCGCATCCCATACCTCCGAATTATTTTATTTTGGATTATTCACCAACTTTACATACTTTACTTTTCACACACGATCCATTCTAAAAAGGAGCATACCATGGAAATCACTTTAACAAAAAAACAATATCAATCGCTTCTGAAAATGGTGTTCCTCGGAAACTGGCTCATTAACGCACCCCGGATCGAGCCCATAAAAGAATTCGATGAGATCGAGGAATATATCTTCTCCCACGCAGAGAAATTCGGTTTAACGGATGAAGTCGAATACGATGAGAGCACCGGTAAAACATATCCTTCTGAAATATTTGAAGATTCACTATCGCCGTACATAGACGAATACAACCAGGATAATATGTGGCAAGAACTAATTTCAATTTTATCCCACCGCGATCTTGTCGAAGAAGTCGGCGAGGAAAATCTGAAAGATATGGATCATGAAACATATAGCGATAAACTCGGCACCTTGCATGACAAATATG
>PWJF01000059.1 GCA_003560935.1 Ignavibacteriales bacterium | reverse complement strand
TCAAGTCCAAACAGAGAAGCACGCTTGATAAGATCCTCATCGCAGGACGGAAGATTCTTCCGGCACAATTCGAGAAGTTTCTTGAACCGGCTCTCAAACCCGTCGGGTTTGTTCACAACACCGGCCCACTGCAGGGCAGTATTTATAGTTTTACCAACCATGGGGAATCAATAATTCAAACAGTCCTATAGGTGTAAAAGTTCGACATCAAGGTGTCCTAAATCATTAATAATCTTAGACCTGTGATGTAATATACAGGTTACCGGACAAATGTCAAAATGCATCTCATTCCGTACCGAAAACCCGGTCTCCGGAATCCCCCAGTCCGGGTAAAATAAATCCATGAGAATTTAGCTCCCGATCCAGTGCTGCTGCAAAAACAGGCACATCATCATGCTCCGCATATACCTTTTTCACTCCTTCGGGAGCAACAACAAGATTAATGAGACGTATCCTGCCACCGCCTTTTTGCTTGATAAACGAAATCGCCGCGCATGCACTTCCTCCGGTTGCAAGCATCGGGTCAAGTAAAAAGACAAGGCTGCTTCTGAGTGTTCGCGGAAACTTCGAATAATAATCGACCGGCTCGAGTGTTTCTTCGTTTCTGTATAACCCGACATGCCCTACTTTTGCGTCGGGAAGAAGATCCAGGAATCCATCGGCCATACCGAGTCCGGCACGTAGAATGGGGACTAAAATTATCTCTTCAGTTAATGTAAATCCGCGCGTTTTTTCAAGCGGAGTCTCAATGTCGCTCTCGGTTAACTCGAGATTCGAAGATACTTCATATGCAACCATTTTTGTCAGCCGGGATAAGACGGTACGAAAAACAACGTTCGATGTTTTCTTCTTTCTCAAAATCGACAGATCACGCTTTATCAACGGGTGATCCAACAAATAAAGGTTCGGATATTGCGGTAAGGTAATCATACGCTCCTTATAGTTTTTTCAATGTTTGATTTGCTGCAATCAACACCGGGTCCCACAACGGACTGAATGGTGGAGCATACATTAGATCGAGATTGGATATTTCATGGATAGTTGCTCCCATCTGTATCATTGCGGCAAGAACATTTCCGCGATGAACAGCGCCATCCTTTCCGAGAAGTGTAGCACCAAGCAGCTTCCCGGTAGTTTTATCTGTAATATACGTTACCCTCACGCGTGCGGCACCGGGCATACCCATAACCCGCGATGGCGCCTCAATTGTCTCGGTGACAGTGTTAAAACCCGCGTCATTTGCTTCAGAGAACATAAGACCGACCCGGGCTACTTCATAGTCAAATACCCTGAGTGCGATATTCCGTATAGCTCCATTAAACACGGAGCTGCCGCCGGCAGCATTTTCACCCGCGGTCCACGCCATCTTGCTTGCAACCGTTGCAAGCGGAATATACGACGGACGGCGTGATATAAGGTTCTTTACTTCGCAGCAATCGCCCGCCGCAAAGATTACATCATCGTTTGTACGTTGTTTTTGATCGGTCTTTATTCCACCTAACTTCCCGATGTCAAGACCCGCATCCTTCGCTAAAGATACATTCGGTATAACACCGATAGCAACTATGACGACATCCGCGTCGTAGGTACCGTCTTCGGTTACAACGGTTTTCACATTTCCTTCCGGATCGGCGCCGATACTTTTTACATTTCCTTCCGGAACGAAATGTACACCGTTTTCATGTAATGCCGAAACAAGCACCTCGCCGCTTTTTTCATCTATTCTTGAAAGCGGATATGCGTGCCGGTGTATCAATGTTACATCGATATCAAGGTGACGAAGCGCTTCAGCCATTTCAAGACCGATATATCCGCCTCCGACGATGACGGCTTTCTTCGGTTTATTCCGCTTAAGAAAAGTATTGAGTTCGTACGCACGGGCAAGCTCTTTCACAGTGAACACGTTTTTAATATGTTCATTCATAAACGGCAGTAATCGCGGAGTCGATCCGGTTGTTATAATAAGTTTATCGTATTCTTCCTTACGGCGAACGCCTTTGTAATGGTCTTTAATCTGCACGGTTCTATTTTTTCGGTCGATAGATTCGGCTTCGGACTGTGTCCGGACGGTTACGTTCTTCTCCCGCTGCAGCCGATCGGGAGAATAGACTACAAGATCATTCTTATCTTTATACTCGCCTGTTATGTAATAAGGAATTTCGCAGATACCGTACGATATATATTTTGTTTTTTCGATGAGAATAACTTCGGCATCGGGGTTCACGCGTTTAGCTTTGCTCGCAGCGCTTGGTCCGGCGGCAAGTCCGCCGATAACAAGTATACGGGGTTTACGAGTCATAATTATTATTTTTTCTTGAATACAAGTGTCAGCGGAACCCCCTCGAAACCGAAAGCTGTACGGATTTTCTTTTCGAGATACCGCTGATACGATTCAGGTATCAGCTTCGGATAATTTGTGAATAATGCCATTACCGGGGGATTTTGTTTTACCTGCGTTGCATATTTAATGGAAATATCTCTGCCCCGCGTTGCGGGGGGAGTATTTTCCCGTACAGCATCCTCGATTACGGAATTTAAATCCGAAGTTCTTACTTTTTTCCCCCGTTCTGCGAACACACGTCTGGATAATTCTATAACTTTAATGATTCGCTTCTTTTCGAGTGCAGAAATAAACAGAACCGGGATAAACGAATTCATGCCGAGTTCTTCGCGGATCGCAAGTTCGAATTGCCGGGCAGTGTGTGTATCTTTTTCGATCAGATCCCATTTGTTCACCGCCAGAATAATGCCTTTCTTCCTTTTGATAGCCTCACTAATAATTGTGAGATCCTGATGTGAGATTCCCTGCGTTGCATCAATTAATAAAACGGCAACATGGCATCGATCCATGCTGTGAAACGTTCTCACAGAGCTGAAGAACTCTACTGCCTCTTTTACTTTACTTCTTTTCCGCAAACCGGCAGTATCTATAAGTACAATTTCCTCGCCGTGATATCGAAGAATGCTATCGACCGAATCGCGCGTGGTGCCGGGAATCCCGGTAACGATCGTCCGATCGGAGCCGAGCAGCGCATTTACAAGAGAGGATTTTCCGACATTCGGCCGTCCGATAATTGCAATGTGTAGTCTATCCGTTTCATCGAGCATTTGACCGTTCTCGGGTAAATGGTCAACGATCATATCGAGCAGGTCTCCGATATTTCGTCCCATCAAAGCGGATACGGAAAACGGATCGCCGAGCCCCAGTGCATAAAATTGTGAACGCTCGGATTCATGGATTTCCGTATCGACCTTATTCACCAGCAAAAGAATATTCTTGTCGGACTTCCGCAGAATTTCCGCAAGCTCTTTATCGAGCGGGGTTAACCCCGATTGTGCATCAACCATAAAAAGAATAACTTCAGCTTG
>PWJF01000535.1 GCA_003560935.1 Ignavibacteriales bacterium | reverse complement strand
GATTGATAAAACGCATTGCTCGCGCGCTGTTTGTTGAGGGAAGGAGTAAGTCGTTTTTCATCAACGCCACTATTGCTCGCCTGTAGAAATAGATTTACCGAAACAGCTAATAGTATTGATACTGACAGATGTCTTTTAATATTCATAACCGGAAACCGAAAACTCGAAACTAAAAATAAACATACACTCCGCTCAACCATATCGGTATCTGATCGGGATAGCTGAAGATAGAACTGTACCGGGTAAATATATCAAATCTCGGAAGTTGTTTGAGTTGCAAGCTCATTCCGATTTCGGCATGAAGGGCAACTTCGGATTCGATGTAGTTCGGTCCGAGGCGTTCTGCAGGCGTTCCCCTGAATATAAACGTAAAATTATCGCCTCCGATGCCGAGTAATCCTTTTACGGTAGACGAGAACGGGACTTCATAATGAATACTTCCGGTTACATTTACCAGCCATAGGTGAGGTATACTCTTTCCCCCGGTATCGCCGGCCGGCGTATAATAGTTCAGCGTAATCGTTCCCATCAGATAGACACGGTCGATTACTTCATATCTGCCGAACCCTCCTATTCCGGCGCTGTTATTCCAGTACGTTCCGAAATCGCCGATGGGAACCTGATAATTAGCCGTGATACCGAAGGATGCCCGTTCCCAATCTATTTCACCGGACCGTGCGGAAAGCGTAACTAAACAGATACTCAAGGAAATTAGGAGTCGTTTCATTTACAAAAGGTAAGTGTTTTTTTTATTGTGAGCAACTAAAATAAAAAAGTTTCATCCTGCAGAGAATTTATTGTACCGCCGTTGATTTTCGCCTGAGTTTGCTGATACCAACCATCAATAGCAAACCGACAATAATAACAGCAACAACGGGAAGAAATACTGCAAATGCGGAAAGGAGTGTCGCACCGCCGAGTTCGACAGTAGAAACGACAGGATTTGCAACACCGCCGGTGGTTGAGGTGGAAGCAAGACGTGTTACACCGGTCATAGATTGAACGGTTGCAGCAACACCGCCGCCGGCAATTATGGCAAGCGACCAGGATAAAAATGGACTCAAACCGGTAACCGTCGATGCAGTCAATATCACGCCCGCTACAACGGCAGCGGGCGTTGCAATTGTATCGAGTAAGTTATCCACGAAAGGGATATAGTATGCGAGTATTTCAACCAAAGTTGCAATAGAAAATGTAATAAGCGCCGGGGTAGTACCGATCCACTCGAAACCGGACGTTAGCGTAAGATGTCCGGTATGAGCGGCAATGCTCATCACCAGCAGCGGCACAAAGACTCTGAACCCCGCCGCCGCGCTTAAGCTGATGCCCACAAATATACTGAGAACTGTTTCCATTCTCCGTTTCTCCGATTCTCCTCTTCACCCCCTCACATACGCACTCTATCCTTCTCCTGTGCACGTATCCTCTTTGCCTCCTCCGCGTATCCATTCCGGCCGAGCAATCCATACGTAGCCCGTTTTCCGGCTTCAACGCCGGGTTGGTTAAATGCATCGATATTATACAATAATCCGGCAAATGCGGTTTGTATCTCATACATCATTATGAACTGCCCGATCGTGTATTCATTGATTTGCGGGAATATCACGCGGCAGGACGGACGCTGCTGTTGCGTCAGTGCATATTCGGTCGCCCGCATCTCTGCATCGAACAGTTGTGAAAGACGGTTTCCGGATAAATATTCGAGCGAAGAATAATCGCCTTTGAATTTAGGAAGTTTTATATCCTTCCGGTATTTTTCAACCGTAAGGAATGTAAACACCTTATCGTTAGGACCTTCTGTATAGAGCTGTACCTGCGAATGCTGATCCGTCACCCCCAGTGCATTTACCGGGGTCTGACCGACGCTGACGGGGTTGCCGTCAAGGTCGACATTTTTTCCCAGACTCTCGGCCCACAATTGGCGGTACCAGTCGGCCCATGAAAACAACGGACTCGAATAGCTCATCATTACCGATATGTTTTTCTTCCGTTTCGTATCCATTAGATAATGAATCAGGGCATTGAGATAGGCGGGATTCTTGAACAGGTCAGACGTATCGCATCGCTGCAGCATATCGGCCGCCCCGCTGAGAAGCTGGTTTAATTTTATATTTGCAAATCCTGCAGTCAGTAAGCCGACACTTGTTAAAACGGAAAATCTGCCCCCGACATTCGGCGGGATATCGAACGATTGAATTCCGTATTCTTCGGCGATCGACCGCAGATCACCCTGTTCGGGGTCGGTCGTTACGACAAGATTTCTAACGAACTTTTTCCCGATTTTCTTGCGAAGTAGATCGGTGAAGATAAGAAATTGCGCCGCTGTTTCCGCCGTTGAGCCCGATTTTGATATGACATTGAACAGTGTGTTTCGCGGATTTATCACATCGAGGAAATTCACCACAAGCTCGGGATCGATATTATCCAATACGAATATACGCGGATAGTTTTTCCGTTCTTTTCTGTTCAGAAGGTTATAGTACGGATGTTTGAGTGAAGAGAGCAGCGCGATATTGCCGAGCGCCGATCCTCCGATACCGAGAACGACAAAATTTTCGTACTGACGATACCGTGACTGAACAAAATCATTTATCCGTTTCATAGTTTTTTTATGAAACGGCAAATTAAAAAAACCGATCCTTTCGGATTCACGGTCGGATTTCATGATTCGATGACATTCCCCGGCCTTTTTCAGATACTCGTTTATTTCCCCCGGCATGATGCCGTGTTCCGTACCTATTGAATCCGATATCGTATTGGTATAATCTAAAACAAGCTGTTTGTTTTTCATAATTCACCTTTATCGTATGTTGATGTTGACGATGTACAATTTACTGCAGCAACACCATCCTCCTTGTTTCCACAAAATCTCCCGCACGCATCCTGTAGAAATACACACCGCTGCTTACATCCGATGCATTCCATACAACCGCATGGTCTCCACTGCCGTAGTGTCCCTCGGTGACGGTAGCGATTTTTTGACCGACGAGATTGTACACTTCGATCGATATAAAATCCGCTTGCGGTAGTGAGAACATCATGATCGTCTCGTTATTAAACGGATTCGGGTAATTCTGATGTAATCGATACCTGTCCGGAATCCGTTCCTCATGTTCTACCGAAGTTACGGAATCGAACGTATATATCCTTCCGTTAGCGCCGTAACGAAGGAAGAATATCTCCCCCTGTTTATCGACGCCGAATGAAGATATCGGATAATCTGTATCGATCAACTCTGCATTCACCGGCTCGTTCTCTCCGTCGTATTCGAGCGCCCAGATTGTACCGTAACCATAATCGGCATATATATATTTTCCGTATAATGCAGGAAATGCCGAACCACGATAAACATACCCTCCGGTTATTGCGCT
>PWJF01000282.1 GCA_003560935.1 Ignavibacteriales bacterium | reverse complement strand
CTACCTGCACCCGGTAACAAAACAAATGAGGTATGCATGGTTGAATCTTTCACCGCTGCTCGGGGCGGACGGCCATGTACGCGGTATTGTCTGTGTGCTCTCCGATTTAACCCATCAAAAGTTTATGCAGGATGAGATAAAGGAATCTGAAACACTTTTCAGAAATGTGCTTGAAGCGATGGGGGATGCGTTGGTGCTGACCGATCTGCAAGGGAGAGTGCTTCGTGTTAATAAGGAATTCGAACGTATTACCGGCTACCGTGAGGATGAAGCTATCGGGCAGACGATACCCTATACCTGGTTTTATGAACCGGATACCGCCAGGTTTGTCGTCTGGATATCAGAGCTTCGCGAGAAGAATTACCTGCATGATTTTGATATACGATGGAAAAGCAAAACCGATGAAATCATTCCCGTTAGCTTGAACACCACCCTTCTGAGGAATAAGGAGGGTGATCCCGTCGCAATGCTCAATATCGCGCGTAATATTACCGACCGCAAGAAGCTTGAAACGGAGCTGCAGAGCCGTACGAAACAGATCGAGCTTATCAATCGCGTCATTAGCAAAGCGAACGAAACGATCGAGATAAACGATTTATTGAATACGCTCGATCGCGAGTTACGGCAGCTTATTGAATTTGACCGCTTCGGAATCATTTTGCTGCGCGGCGTCGATACCGTCGAAGAGGTATCCTTTACCGTCGATGAGGAGGAAGAAGTGAGCAGACGTGAAGAACACACCGGTACAAATACATCGCTCGGCATAGATATCAGAAGCTGGGGCAAAGCATTTACAACGAACAATCTCCATCGTGAATCCTTTGATAAAATAGATATGCCGCTTGTGAAAGCGGGATATAAATCACTGATTACGGTCCCGGTATATACAAAAGATACATTTCTCGGTATTCTATACATTGCTACGCGTAGAAAGTACGGTTTTATCGGTACTGAAATCGACCTTCTCCAGCCGATTTGCGAACAGATCGGATTGATCGTGGATAAGTTGAATCTGTTCACCCGGGTGCGCGACGATGCACAGTATATTCATAATTTACTCTATTCAATGGATGATATTGTCTTCACAGTCAATAACGAGCTTATCATTACCGAGACCAATACACCGCATAATGAGATCCCGTTCGTCGATAATCAAAGGGTGCGGGGAAAGAAAAAATCGCTTATCGGTCAACCGTTATATAATGTGCTCAGAAGGTCACCATACCGCGAGGGTATTGAACAGGTGATCGATGCTCTTTTTTCCGAAAACATTTTGGTATATAATACGGAATTTGTCCATGCCGAAAACGGAAACGAGAAGAACTATCAGCTTCGTATTAATCCGATGAAGATAGAAGGGCGCATCGTCGGGCTTGTCTTTACCCATACGGATATAACCTCGTTGAAGAGAACCGAAGCCGAGTTAAAACGCAGAAACCGTGACCTCATCGAGTTGAATGAGATATCTGCTATTTTGACGAAGTCGCTCAATCTGCAGGAAGTATACGGCATTACGCTCGACAAGATATTGAAAATGTTCAGAGCATCGCTTGTTACCGTTTATCTCGTTAACGGCGGCTCAATTACATTATCAGGTTATGCCGGTCAGCTCACAAAGGGTGAGGAACGTGACATTAAGAAGATTGATCTTCTCCACAGTGTCGTCGGTCAGGTGTTTCATACCGAAAAGCCGATCCTGATCGCCGATAAAATGCATAAGGATCCGAACGTATCGAAACAGTGGCGATCCATTATACAAAAATACCGTTTACAGGCAACGGTTGCAATTCCCCTGATCGTCCAGAAGAAAGTACTCGGCGCGTTGAATATAGACTTCGACCATCCGCGAGAGATAAAAGAACTTGAAATGCAGTTATTGCTGCTGATCAGCAATCAGCTCAGCGCAGCCATTGAGAATATTCGTTTGTATGAAAACCTGCACGAACGAATGAATGATCTCACCATTCTCGCATCGCTCGGTAATATTTATGCATCCTCGCTCGATATTAATGAAATAGCGGAAAATGTTCTCGAACGAATTAAAGATCTCCGTAACCCGGATGTACTCAGCATTTCACTGCTCGATAAACAGGCGAAGAAACTGCGACTGATCGCCGCAACAGGCGTCCCGGAAAAGAAGTTATCACATGAATACGAAGCGATGCATCCGATAATTCAAAAAATAATCGGCGCGGAGGAAACGATTACTATTGACGATATCGAGTCCGAATATCCGCAATTGTATGAAGTACTTCTCAGGAAGGGTCAAAAGTCGGTCGGTTATTTTATACTCAAGACCGAGGGTGAAACTTTTGGTATATTAAGTGTCGGATTTACGCACTATAATAAATTCCTCCCCGAGGATGTAGCGCTGTATCGGAACATTGCAACGCAGGTTACCATGGCGATACAGAACGCACAATTGTATCAGAAAATACAGGATTCGGAAGAGAAGTATCGCCTGCTCGTTGAGACTGCACAGGATATGGTGGTATCGATGGATCTCGATGGTACGTTCTCCTATGTCAGCCCCAGCTCGGCGCATTTGACCGGATACTCACCCGATGAAATACTCCGGCAGCGGTTCTCTCCCCGCATGATCCATCCGGGGGATTACCGGTATATTAATAAACTCATGCGTCTTGCAGCGGAGAAGCAGGTAATTACCGAATCGGTGCGCGCGATTGAATTCAGAATAAGAACACGCCATGGTGAGTATAGGTGGATGTCGGCATCGTGGACTCTCGTGCACGATGCACACGGCAGAGTTACCGGAGTGCAGTGTATCTTGCGTGACGTACACGAGCGCCGGCTTGCGGAAGAAGAGATAACACATCAGTTGCAGCGGCTTCAGGTTCTGTACGAGCTTGCGCATGAGCTTGCCGCAACACTCGATCGTTCGAACATAATGACGGCAGTTTCAAACAGCGTTAAGCGGGTACTTCCTCATCAATCTTTCGCAATTTATCTCTACGATGAAGAGGCACGCGACACACTGCAGCAAATTCTGAGAATAAACGGAAACACTGTGGATGAATTTCTTGATGAACCCCGACCGGTATCGCTCAATGACGAAGAACACGCACTGGAGCGGGAAGTTATTAAGGAACGGCATCTTAAAGACAATCCGGGCAACTGGAAAGTGCCGCACAAGATTGTCGCTCCGATGCTCATGAAAGAAAAAGTGCTCGGGTTGATAGTGCTTGAAGCCGATGGCACCGATTCATACAGTGAGGTTCATAAAAACCTGCTGCAGACTATTGCTCATCAGGCGGGTATCGCGATCGAAAAGGCGATGCTGTATCAGGAGACGCTCGAGAAATCGGAAGAGATACAACGAAGGAACCGCGAGCTTGACGATTTTACCTATGT
>PWJF01000482.1 GCA_003560935.1 Ignavibacteriales bacterium | reverse complement strand
TCCGGTGAAGAAAGATGAAACGCTGCTTGAGATCAGTACCGATAAGGTAGATTCAGAAATACCGTCACCGACGGCCGGAATACTGAAAAAGATCCTCGTCGAGGAAAACGAAACGGTTGAGGTGCAAACCGTGATTGCACACATCGAAACCGAAGGGAACGGCGAAGTTCAACAGGAAGCAAAAAAAGAAGAACCCGTCGGAGAAAAGAAACCGGAACCTGTGGAGGCCGAAGCGGAAACGAAGAAAGAAGCGGTCTCTGCTAAAACCGAAGCACCTCCGAAAGAACAAAAACCGAAAGACCGGTTCTATTCGCCGCTTGTCTTGAACATCGCTCGCAAAGAGAACGTTAGTATGACAGAGCTTGAAGACGTTCCGGGAACAGGCGCCGGCGGCAGGGTAACCAAAAAGGACATCCTAAAATATATCGAAGACAAAAAAGCCGGCAGGGTTGTGGAGCGGCCGGCAGTACCGAAAGTTGAAGTCTCGCGTGACGGTGTGGATGTCGTTCCGATGGATACCATGCGCAAGAAGATTGCCGAGCATATGGTGCAGAGCGTGAAAACATCACCTCACGTCAGCTCGGTTACCGAAGCCGATATATCCCGCATCTATGCATTCCGTGAAAAACACAAAGCAGCTTTCGAAAAGCGTGAAGGATTCAAACTAACCTATACACCGTTCATGGTTGATGCGGTCATTCAAGCGTTGAAAAAGTATCCGCTCGTAAACGCATCGATTGATGGAGATAAAATACTGATGAAAAAGTACATCAACATAGGTGTAGCGGTTGCGCTGGAGAACGGATTGATCGTACCGGTCATTAAAAATGCAGATGAAAAAAACCTTACCGGTCTGGCGCGTGCGGTGAACGATCTCGCTGTACGTGCACGCAATAAAAAATTGAATCCGGATGAAGTGCAGGGAGGAACATTCACGATAACGAACCCGGGAATTTTCGGCAACCTGTGGGGAACGCCTATAATCAACCAGCCGCAGCTTGCTATTCTCGGTGTCGGCGCAATTAAGAAGAGACCGGTCGTCGTTGACGATATGATCGCTATTAAGCCGATGGTGTATATCAGTATGTCGTACGATCATCGTCTGATCGACGGCGCACTCGGCGGTATGTTCCTGCAGACGGTGGTGCAAAATCTGGAGAATTTTGATGTGAAGCAGAGCATCTGAGACATTCGCTCAATCAGAAAGAAAGACAGCATAGCAAATGCCATTTATCATACAAGAAACGCCGATGCACGAAGTGCATGCAGCGTCGGAAGCGGAACCGAAACGGCGCAGACCCGAATGGTTAAAGGTACGTGTGCCCGGAGGAGAGCAGTATACGACGATAAAGAGTCTTATCGGTCAGCAGCGGCTGCATACCGTGTGTGAAGAAGCACGCTGTCCGAATATGGGTGAGTGCTGGAGTGCGGGTACGGCGACGTTCATGATACTCGGCGATACGTGTACGCGAAGCTGCGGGTTCTGTGCGGTGAAAACCGGCCGGCCGGGAACACTCGATTGGGATGAACCCCGACGGGTGGCCGATGCGGTCAAACAGATGGGATTGCGTCACGCAGTTATCACTTCGGTCAATCGTGACGAAAGAAAGGACGGCGGTGCACCGATCTTTGCCGAGTCGATTCGTCTTATTCGGGAAGCAGTACCCGGTTGTAAAATCGAGGTGTTGATCCCGGATTTCAAAGGATCTGAAGAAGCGTTAAATATTGTGCTTGATGCAAAACCAGATGTGTTGAATCACAATGTAGAAACAGTTCCACGTATTTACAGAATAGTCCGGCCGCAGGCAAAGTACAAACAATCACTTGAACTTCTGCACCGTGCAAAAATGCGTGGTTTCTTAACTAAAAGCGGTATGATGGTCGGTATCGGTGAAGAGCCGGATGAAGTCCTTCAGGTTATGCGCGATCTTTGCCATGTAGAATGTGATATTCTTACCATCGGACAATATCTCCAACCGACAAAAAATCATCTTCCCATCGAACGGTTTGTTCACCCCGATGAATTCACCATGTATCGTGAAGAAGGAAAGAAGATGGGATTCAAACATGTCGAATCGGGTCCGTTAGTGCGTAGTTCATACCACGCAGAGAAGCATGTATAATTTACAGTACAATAGTTTGATTTATATATAACAGGAGAACGGAATGGCGAAATCTGCTGCACCAAAAAAGAAACAAACGAATAAAACGCAAGATAAAAATAATCGACAAAAATTAGTTGATCAAAAGAATCCGTTAGAAGGACTCGATCTTTCTGAAGATAAATTGATCCGGATCTACCGGGAGATGTTACTCATACGCAGGTTCGAAGAGAAGGCCGCACAGATGTACGGCATGGAAAAAATAATGGGATTCTGTCACTTGTATAACGGGCAGGAAGCGGTAGCTGTCGGCGCGAACGCCGCAATGCGTGAAACCGATTACATGATCACCGCCTATCGTGATCACGGGCACGCGCTTGTTAAGGGGATTCCGGCGAATGAAGTGATGGCGGAATTATTCGGCAAAGTCACCGGATGTTCCAGAGGAAAGGGTGGCTCGATGCATCTCTTTAACGCAGAAAAGAGGATGATGGGAGGTCACGCGATTGTGGGCGGACATATCCCGCTTGCCGCCGGATTTGCCTTCGGTTCAAAATACAAAGCGGAGCAGGATGTAACCGTTTGTTTCTTCGGCGAAGCAGCAGCGAACCAGGGTGTGTTTCATGAGACATTGAACATGGCTGCATTGTGGAAACTGCCGGTCGTCTATATATGTGAAAATAATCGCTACGGTATGGGAACGGCCTTCGAACGGGCTTTTGCGGTATGGGATATCTATGAGCGTGCTTCTGCCTACGATATGCCTCGCGCGGTCGTCGACGGCATGGACGTTCTCGATATGTACCGTAAAACAAAAGAAGCTGTCGATCGTGCGCGTGAAGAACACATCCCCACATTGCTCGAAGCACGAACATACCGTTTCCGCGGCCACTCTATGTCCGATCCGATTCACGGTCATTACCGGACGAAAGATGAGGTAGAGGAAATGAAAGCAAAAGATCCGATTCTGAATTTCGGTACGTTATTGAATAAAGAAGGTATCTTCAGCGAAAGCGATATGAAGGAAATGGACGAAGAAATTAAGAAGATCGTGAACGAGTCCATCGAGTTTGCAGAAAAGAGCGAAGAACCGCCGCTAGAAGATCTGTATACCGACGTTTATGTAGATTAATTTTAAACCGTTAGTTTAGCAAGGAGACAACAGAAGAATGGCAATTATTACATGGCGTGAAGCCTTAAATCATGCAATGGCAGAGGAGATGGAGCGCGATGAGAATGTTTTTTTAATGGGTGAGGAAGTCGGTGTATAT